>CAZOFN010000013.1:0-16001 GCA_964579195.1 uncultured Candidatus Saccharibacteria bacterium
CCACGAGAACTCACTTCAAAACCCTCGTTCGCCGCGAAGCGCAGCCGTTTCGAGCGAAACCGCTGCGATCTCGCGAAGGCGTATAAGGCTTTATACGCCAAGGAGGGGCAAGGTAGCTCCCGCCGGAACGGCAAGCTGCGGAAGAATAGGGGCTTTAAGGTGAGTTCTCGTACTCACGCAAGTAGGCAAAAGCCGTATTGGGCTTCGCCGGGCAAAGGCATTTGAAGTTTCGCTATCCGGGATGAAACCTCGAAAAGAGCAACTTTGCGGCAATGACCGCACCCAGTGTATCTACCACTATGTCGAGTAGTGTATCAATGGCATACCACATACGGCCGCCGTACCCGGCAATGGGTGTAAACTGCGCCTCGAGAAGCTCAAACCCCGCCCCCACAACACTGACTCCAAGAATCACCCTCCATGGATTTTTGGTGTAGGGAAAGAAGAGTGTGGCCAGCGCTCCGGACGCTATGCCATGCATAATTTTATCGAGCTGGTAGTCAAAGAACCAGCGCGCGTCCGGCAAAAAGCTGACAGCAAATGAAACGCCAAACATTGCGGTAAGAACCACCAGAGCAATCAGCTGAAAGCGCGTCAGGCGCCGTTCTCGAAGAGTATGTACGCTCATGTCGCAGCGCTTCGCTTTCGCTTGTCAAAATCTCCGAGAAGTTCAACAATAACTGCCGCCACGGGAACAGCGAGCAATAGCCCAAGAATCCCCGCCATCTTAGCACCCACGAGGAGTGCAATAACAACAACAATCGGGGAAATCCCCACCGTTGACTTCATAACCACGGGGACAATCACGTGCGACTCAAGCTGCTGCACGACAACGTAAAGAAGCATAACCATAAGTGCAAGGAACGGGCTTTGCAGGAATGCGATGAGCACTGCGGGAGCGGCCGCAAGAATCGGCCCAACAACCGGAACCAGTTCGAGAATCGCCGCAATGAAAGCGAAAACTAGCGCATAGCGAATGTGAAGCAGCGTAAGCCCAAGATAAATTGCAGCCCCGATCAAGGCACCGAGTAGGAGCTGCGCCAGCAGCCACTGGCCCATTTTCCGCTGTGACCTCAGCCATAAATGAACGGCATACGGATCATAGCGAAGCGGCACCTCGAGACGGATAAAATCCTCAATACCCTTTTCACGTGCGGCAAGGTAAAAGGAGACAACAATGAGAACAACGAATGAAAAGATGCCGCCGAAAAACGTGGACGTGAATGAGATGACGCCGCCCGAGAAACTCGAGATGTAGCGGGACGGTTCGGAGAGAAAGTCACGCGTATTCTCCCGAATGAAATCAACGAATGGAAGGTTGCCGATATTTTCAATTTCGCCGAGAAGCTTTCGCTCGAAAATCGGGTAGGTCAGGGTGAATCCTTCAAGGTCAGCGGCAATCAATGGAATCAGAAGATATACGGCAAATGCGAGAATGATAAAGATAGAAAGGAAAATTATCAGCGTACCGAGGATTCTCGGCACTCTCCGCGCTTGAAACCAGCGAAGGCCGGGTTCAATGGCGGATGCAAATACCACCGCAAAGAGCAGCACCGCGACAATTTCGCGTAGAAAATAGAGAAGCCCAAGTGCCGCAAGAACGACAAAGAACCGGACGAGCGTCCATGTCGATATATCAACGAGTTGAATTTCGCGCGGCACGGGTATTTGTTTTAGAGTGTCAGCAGTCCCTCGAGCTTGGCCTCATCCTTGAAGGGCCCAATCATAGCGAGATTTAGCCGATCGCTCATGAATATTCGCCGGGCAACTCGCTCAATATCCTCGAGAGACACCGCCTCAATCTTAGCAAAAACTTCATCTACCGTCAGGGGCTGTTTCGTGAGAGCCTCCTCCTCGCCCACAAAGCCCGCGACCGCATTGGAAGCCTCAAGGCGAATCAGCATTCTGCCTTTCACAAGGTCTTTCGCGCGGCGCAGTTCATCGGGCGTTACCGGACTTTCAAAGAGCCTATGATACTCGCCCAAAACCGCCTCGATAGTCTTTTCCACATTCGTATGACTCACCCCGGCATAGGTGTAAAAGTGCCCCCGGTTGGTATAAGAATGCGTGTCGGTATGAACCTCGTATGCAAGACCCAGTTTTTCACGCACGGTTTCGTACATCCGTGATGACCACCCCCCACCGAGAACTACCGCGAGCATATCTGTGGCATAGCGGTCTTGGTCAAATATATCGAGCCCTCGAAATCCGAGTGCCAGATGGCTCTGATCCGTCTCCTTGAAGAAAAGCTTTATTCCGGGACTTTTCTGTTCCTCATGAAAAAGAGCCCTCGGGCGCGGTTCGCCTTCCCGAATTGCCCCAAAGTGCTTGGTAATTTCTCCGATGGCATGCGATTCCTCGAAACTACCGGCAACAGTCACAATAGTATTTTTGGATGTGTACTGGGATTCAAAATACTTGCGAAAGTCTTCGGGTGCGAGCGAACGAATGGTTTCTTCTGCGCCGATAACGTTCTGTCCTGCATGCTGGCTACCATAGAGAAGCTCCTCCCAAACCGTAAAGTAATGTATTGAGGGATCATCGAGACGCATCTTCCGCTCCTCAATGATCACCTGCCGCTCTCGCTCGATTTCCTCGTCTTTCAAGAGTGCACTCGTATAAATATCGGCTAAAATATCGAGCGCCGCCTCGAAATAAATTTTTCCCACCTTGATGTAGTAACCGGTCGTCTCGCGCCAAGTGTAGGCGTTAGAAAAGCCCCCCATGGAATCCAGTTCCTGGTTCACTATTTGCGGCGTTGGGCGGCGTTTTGTGCCTTTGAAGAAAAGATGTTCCAGAAAATGCGAGATGCCGATTTTCCCCTCCGGTTCATTGTCGGAACCCGTCTCACAGAGCACTAAAACTGTCACTGTGTTTGTGCCTGTCATGGGTGCCGTAATGATGCGAAGGCCGTTTTTGAGTGTCGTTTTTCGAAACATAAGATACAGAATTAAGAAGTAAGAATTATGAATTAAGCAAAAACCTTAATTCTTAATTCAGGATTCATAATTCTCGACTCCAGAGATTTGCCTATCCAAGTTTTTCTCTTAAGTGGCCAGCAAGCTCCGTTTCATGGATTCGCTCTTGTTGCATGGTGTCCCGGTCTCGCACCGTCACGGTGCCATTTTCGAGCGTTTCAAAATCTGCCGTAATACAGAACGGAGTCCCGATCTCATCCTGACTATAGTAGCGCTTCCCTATATTCCCGCGATCATCCCAAACAACCATGTAGTCTTTCTTGAGACTGCCGTAAATCTCTCGTGCCCGGTTAACAAGCTCAGGCTTATTTGCCAGCAGAGGAAACACCGCCGCTTTATAAGGGGCCAGTTTTGGATGAAGCCGGAGAATGACGCGCTCCCCATCCTCGTGGTAGGCGTCCAGCAAGAAATACAGCAACGGACGCTCAACCCCACATGATGTTTCTATAACCCATGGGACAAACCTTGTCTTAGTCGCCTCGTCAAAATACGAAAGGTCGAGGCCAGAAAATTGGGCATGCCGAGATAAATCCCAGTCACCGCGATGATGAATACCCTCGGCCTCCCTCCATCCAAACGGTGTTTCATATTCGATATCCCACGCCGCCCGAGCATAGTGCGCCCGCTCGTCAGGCGCATGCTCTCTGAAGCGCAGCTTTTCCTTTTGAATCCCGAGCGAAAGATACCACTTCATTCTTTCTTCTTTCCACATTTCAAATGACGCCATAGCGCGAGCCTCATCAGGTTCCACGTAGTACTGCATTTCCATCTGCTCAAATTCCCGCAGTCGATAGGTGAAGTTCCCTGGAGTGATCTCGTTTCTGAAGGCTTTTCCGATCTGAGCAACTCCGAATGGAATCTTTGGATGTACAGAATCAAGGATATTTTTAAAGTTCACATGGACGCCCTGGGTAATTTCTCCCCGAAGATACACCGTCGCCTTTTCTCCTTCAACCACACCTAACGTAGCTTCTACTAACAAATTAAAGGTCTTGGGCTCTGTCCACTCGGCTTTTTCTTCTTTTGCGTCGTGCATTGTTTCATGTGCCGTCTTTTCGTCATCTTGATCCGCCCGAATCCGCAGATTGCAAGTTTTACACTCAATCAATGGGTCAGTGAAGGCTGCCGCATGTCCCGACGCCTCCCAGACTTTAGGATTCATCAAAATAGAAGCATTGAGACCGAAAATGTTCTCCCGCGCCGACACCATATATCGCCACCAGGCTTGTTTGAAATTAAATTTTAACTCCGCGCCCAACGGGCCGTAATCCCATGTTCCCGCGAGCCCGCCATAAATTTCGGACCCCGGGTAAATAAAGCCACGGCGCTTCGCCAGCGAGACAATTTTCTCCATTAAATTCTCTGAATTCATCATGTCCCCCACTTAAACATTAATTCAACCACTCGACAATTACTTCACCACCGACCAGTCGCGCTCATTGGTTGTGGGATCCCCTTTCAACTCTGTCGTGATATTCGGCACCCGGAGTTGAATTTCCTCCCCGGTAAAGGTGTCGCGGCCATGAACTTCAATATCGCCGACAAGGAGTGGAGAATGTCCGAATTGATCAAGACCCGGCGTGATACTCACCCGATAGGCGACAAGCGGCGCCGGTTTGGCGCGCCCGGCGCGAGCGTCCAGTATACCCACCCGCCATATTATCGTCCCAGAACTTGCATCGTAGGATAGCGCGCTTCCCTCTGGCACGTAATGGTTCTCCCAGAGCGCCCCCGGAGAGAGTTTTGCGCGAACCTCAACATCGCGAACGTCATTGAGATTGTTCGAAAGCTGCCAGAAAATCGCATAGGTGGTCTTTTGACCAACTTTCGGCGGTAAAGGACCGGAGTTTGCTATGTATTGGTTTCGATATAGCGCAAGGGACGAAAGTACGGTCTTTGCAATAACCTTCGCCTCAATCGAGTCCGTGGAAGAAAGGTCAACGCCTTCAAAGCCGGCAGGGATCTCCCCCGCTCTGATTCCAGCAAGCGATTCAACGACCAAGTCTTTGAAATCCAAATCAACGCCGAGGAGAGAATTCAGCCGAACCGAGAAGAACAGATCCCCTTCTCCATGCGGCTGAATGAGAGCAAGTTCGCTCGCACTCGCGGGATTCCAGACAATACGTTTTGTTGTTCCATTGTAAAAGCCATGACTCGCATTCAGCGAACGAAAATCAAGAACGTCTTCAGGATTCACGGGGGTTGACTCACTGCGCGCCTTCAGCGCGACTTCGAGCGAGATATTTTTCAAGGGAATATCAAGAGTGTTTTTGTAGTGAAGACGTACACTGAGTGCCTCGCCAGCAGACAGTGCAGACTCGCGACTCTCGTTTATTCTCTGTTCAATGGAAAGAAGCGGCGTCGAAAGCTGGGAACCCACCGAGGCTGTTTGATAGGGTGTCCACTCCTTCAAAAGAGCATTATACAATCCAATCATTGCCCCGAATGTTTTCACCTCTGAAGGCGCTCCCGTAATCTTCCCGGTAATACTAATCTTCCCGGAATCTCCGGGACTAACTGCCCCCAGTGACCATACCGAATTCTCAACAGTCGGCTTAGGGTCGAATGAGGTTGGCTCGAAGCCGGGTGGGTACGTCACCCCAACCGCCACGTTTTCGAAAAGGGACTCAGCATTTGAGGCGTAGTCGAGCACAATTGTCGTCACCTGCCCGGAAACGAGCTCCTGAGGCACATTCACCGTGAGTACCAATGGAACACGAACAAGCGTTGTCTCGGTGGTGGCTTTTGCGACAAACCGAGACGTGCTCGCTTCCGGTCGGTAGAGGATAACCGCCTCCGCTTTTTTTACTTCATTTTCCTTTCCAAAGAGACGGGCCTCCAGCTCAACGGTGCCCTGACGCCCCTTTGGCAAGTCGGAAAGCAGGATCCTTGTTCGAGGAATTTTGCCCATCTCCACCTGATCATTGAGCGGCTTTGCGCCCGTGGGATAGGTAAAAGAAAGCTCAAGATCCTTGAGGTCCTCCTGTCCGACATTTTTATAGACAATCTGATACTTTACTTTTTCGCCAGCCTCGGCACGCTCCTTCACAAGAACCGTGACGGAAAGCACATCCTTCTCAAATGCAAAAAAGAACACTCCGAGAACTGACGCAATCCCGAGTAGCATAACGCCGACAAGAATCCAATGAAATCGTGACATACGATGAGTTGGCCGCGGCGCGGCGGGCGGCGGTTTTTCTCCCGATGCCGCCTCCTCCCATGTTCCGGGAACCTCGAGAGATGCCTTCTTCGGCTCTTCAAAAAAACGCGGCGCGGGACGCCCCTCCTCATGCGGCTGATATAGCCTGCTGTTCGCATCCTCAAGTCTCCCCATTGCAGTACGCGGTGAACTGTCAGGTATTATAGCGCGAAAATCGGGACATGTGTGCCGAGATGTTCGGCAAACGACCGCGTAATGCTACTGCGAACTGCTTCATGCAGTGATGATTCAAAGACTACTTCAACAGCTGTGGCGACGGATGCCTCTTCATAGAGCCGAAAGAGCTTCTGGACTGCCGCAGAATGTGCATCGCTTTCCGAGCCCTGGTAGCCCAATGCGTGAAAAAAGCGTGCCGAAAACCAGAACAAAATCCGTTCGCATTGGATTGGGCTCAGGGTATCCGGCGAGTTTAATGCAGAGAAAAAATTCTCAAGTGTTATCCATAACGCTGTGTCAGGAGAGCCATCATACGAAGCGACTTCAACCATCCGAGCGGCAACTGCAGCAACCCTGGTTCGTTCAAGAGAACATGTAATATTGCGGAACGGATCTGCAAGTATCGCTCCAATCAGCCGATACCCCGATTTCCCTGAAACGAGATGGACGTCGGTTTTGGCAAAATTTTCAAGATGGCCCCTTAGCTTGGCTCCCGGTTTCCGTACTCCAATTGCAGTCGCCGACACCCGGCCATATCGCTCAGTAAAAAGCGTGACGAGGTAGTCCGCTTCCTTCCGCTCCTTCCGGGAAAGAACAAATGCAGTAGTGTTGTACATGATGTTACTCTACATGCTCTAGACGATGGCAACCGTAATCCTGCCTCCCTCAACCGGGATATCCCGCTGAACCCTGAATTTCTTCCTGTGACCGAACTGAACGGCTGAGGCGCCAACCTCGGTTGCAACGAAACGAGACCATGTTCTGAGAATCGCGCCCAGCTTTACGTCGGACTCGAGTTGAAGTCGGACGCGGTCTCTCGGTGAAAGCCCCAGCTCCCGGCGCAGTTCCTGAATGTTCCGAACCACTTCGCGGACAATACCTTCGTTGCGCAACTCATCTGTAATGGCGGTAATGAGCACTGACGCCGGCTTTTGCTTTGCATCAACAGAGATTTTTTTCACGTTCACCTCCTCCCGCACCAACTCGAGCAGTTCGGGGTATCTCCGTAATTCCTGACTCTTCACTTTGAGTTCCGACAGGGGCTGTCGCACTTTGATTTTCGCCTCGGCGCGCTGTCGCAGGCCCTCGGCTGCGAGGGTGCGCGCGAGCATCATTTTTTTCTCAAGTTTCAAAGCGGCTCTCGGCCGGTCCGACTTTGGCCAATCTCGAAGGTGCACACTTTCCTCCTTCAGTTTCAGATGGGGTTTCAATCCCGCGTAAAGTGATTCCGCGAGGTACGGGCAAAACGCGGCAGTGAGAGCCGAAAGTGTGAGGAGAACCTCAGCTGTGGTTGCGGTCACCGACTGAAAATCGCGTTTTGTCTCCGGGCGCTGAAAACGCCGGCGGGATCTCCGCAAGTACCAGTTGGAAAAGTCGTCCACCGTGAAAGACTCAATAAGACGCGCTGCCGATACCACATCGTACGCTTCAAGCGACTGGGTCACTTGAGAGACAAGAGACATGAGCCGTGAGAGAACCCATCGGTCCAACAGCGAAGATGGTTTAGCAATCGGCTTTACCTCCCCCGCATAGGTTTCAAAAAGAAGGTATGAATTCCAGAGCGTCCCCAAAAATCCGCGAAGTTTCAATACAAGATCCTTTTCATCAAACTTTTTCGGGTCCTCTGGCGCATTCACGGTGTAGAAATACCAGCGGATGGCGTCTACTCCGTATTTTTCAATCATCTGCCACGGATCAACAACGTTCCCACGCGACTTTGACATCTTCTGGCCGTGTCTGTCGAGCACATGCCCCAGCGAGATGACGTTTTTATAGGGAGCGCCCTTGCCGAGAAGCGTCGAGACAGCAAGAAGCGTGTAAAACCAACCCCGTGTCTGGTCTACCGCTTCACAAATATAGTCGGCCGGGAAGAAGTGTCCTCTGTCAATCGAGTCCTTCTCTTCAAACGGATAATGCAGCTGGCCGAATGGCATGGCGCCCGAGTCGAACCAAACATCCGCCACCTCCGGCACACGGCTTTTGACGCCACCACACGAGCATCGAATGGTGACCTCATCTACATACGGCCGATGAAGGTCAACCTCTCCGCGATGATTCAAAGGAAACCGTCTCGGCTCCACAATACGGTAGCCGGCGGGTTCTAGGTACTCGCCGTGGGGTGCGACCCACTCTGCCAACATTGCTTCACGCGAAAGCCCCTGCATGGTGGCAAGCAGCATCCACCCCGGATCGGTATGAGTAACGACGAGAACGGTTTTTCCGCGGTACTTTTTTTCGACATCCTTGAAGAAACCAGCAACTCGAGCGCGGACATCCAAAAGCGACTCCCCGCCGAGGGGCGCCTTTTCCAATTTTTCGAGTGGCGTCTTAAAGAATTCGTGATACAGAGCATTGCTGCCTCCATTAAACTCGCCAACACCAATCTCGCGAAGCCGCTCGTCAAAAACAACTTCTTTTCCGCCGAGTGCGGCAGAAATCAATTCCGCTGTCTCCTTCGTACGAACAAGGTCCGAGGCGAAGATGACATCAACATGTTCACCCTTCAATGTTTCTGCGGCCATTGAAACTTGCCTTTGACCAGCTTCTGTAAGGTGACACGCTCTCGGCTCCGGCCACGAATCGACGATGTGCTCCGTGATATTTTGAGACTCTCCATGCCGCATGATGATATATCGGTTTCCTGAGTGCATTGCGCGACCCGCCAGCTCCTCCACAGAAGAGATGGGGGTAATCTGGCCGCAGGCATTGCACCGCCAGAGCGGTAGCGTAGTCCCCCAGTAGCGCTCACGTGAGAATGCCCAGTCTTTTCCCTCCCTCAACCACTCACCAAAGCGTCCGCGTTTCAGGTGTGCCGGCACCCAGTTAATAGCTTCGTTATTTTTCAAAAGCTGCTTCCGCACCGAATTGACACGTACCCACCAAGACGAGCGCGCATAATAGAGAATTGGCGTATCGCATCTCCAGCAGTGTGGGTACTCGTGTTCGTAGGCTTCCTCGCGAAACAAGGCACCCTGCCGCTGCAGGTGCGTGAGAAGCGCCAACTCCGTGTCCTTTGACTTCACATACCTCCCCGCAAAACCCTTAAGGCTCGAAACAAACTTTCCTTGGTCGGTCACCGTATGCGTCGTCGGGAGACCAACCCGTTTACCGAGACGATAGTCATCGTCACCATACATTACCGCGGTATGCACAATGCCCGCACCCTCATCGGCCTTAACAAAATCAGCAGCGTAAACCTTGTAGGAAGTTGATGTCTGAAGCTCCGGAACGTCAAAAAGCGGCTGATAGGAAAGACCGAGGAGCTCCTTCCCCGGAAATGGCACGCTTGCCTTTGCGTCCTTTGGGAACACCCCCCGCTTTACGAGAATGGGAAAATTATCCCTCCCCACCACGACCCAATACCCCTTTTTCTCCGGATCGGGAACCCGCACATACTGCATGGATTCGGAAACTGCGAGCGCCAAATTTCCGGGCAGGGTCCAGGGCGTCGTCGTCCAGGCAAGCAGGGCCACATTCTGCCACTTTGGGTCAGTCCCCGTAATACGAAAGCGAACATAGACTGAGGCGTCAACAACAGACTTGTACCCTAGAGCAATCTCATGTGACGAAAGTCCCGTACCGCAACGCGTGCACCAGGGAAGCACTTTAAAATCCTGATACAAAAGTCTCTTATTCCACCACTCAGCGATAATCCACCAGAGCGTCTCCATGTACGAGCGCTCGTAGGTGATATAGGGATGTCCCGTATCAAGCCAGAAAGCAATGCGATCAGTAAACCTTTCCCACCCCTGAATGTACTTCCAAACTGACTCGCGGCACTTCTCATTGAAAGCGGCTATGCCGTAATTTTCGATATCCTGTTTGGTTTTGAAACCGAGTGTCTTTTCAACCTGAATCTCGACAGGCAATCCATGTGTATCCCAGCCAGCCCGGCGCGGCACATGGTATCCCTGCATGGATTTAAAACGCGGGATGACGTCTTTGAATGTTCTCGCCTCGAAATGGTGGATCCCCGGGTTCCCATTGGCTGTCGGCGGGCCCTCGTAAAACACAAATGTCTTCCCGCTTCTCCGCAACTCAAGGGATTTTTCAAAGATTTGGTTCTTTTTCCAAAACTCAAGGATGTCCTCCTCGCGCCTCACGGCTTCTGGCTTTTGTTCTTGGTGTTTTGCCGCACCAAAAGACTCCTCGATCGCCCGGGCAGCATCCGCAATCCTTTTTAGCTTTTTAGAAGTTTCGCCTTTCTCCGTCGGCATCGTACAGTTCTCTAGTTTGCTAGCTTACCGGTTCTCCCTAGACAACTAGTCAACTAGCTAACCACTAGGCTATCTCAGTCTATCCTAGATTCGATCTTTTTGCAGAGGATTACATCTCCTCAGGAGCTTCTATACCGAGCAAATAAAGTCCGCGCTTTAAAATATTCGCTGTTGCTTTAACCAGCGCCAGTCTTAAGATGCGCTTTGCAGCATCTTTTTCCTGAAGCACAGGATGCGAATGGTAGAAGTTGTTTGCTTCTTGTGCCAACGCAAACAAATAATTTGTCAGTATATTCGGGAAAAGACTTAATGCTGCATCTTCAACCGCGTCAGGAAAACGAACGAGACGCATGAGTAAATTCCGTTCAACGGAATCAACAGAAGTCGCATTCATTCCCCCTATTGCTCCCGCCTTTCTGAGAATGCTTTTTAATCTCGCATGCGTATATTGCAGATATGGACCTGTATCTCCCTCAAAAGAAAGCGCGTCATCCCATCGGAAAACTATATCCGATTTACGGTTATGAGAAAGGTCGAAGTACTTTAGCGCGCCAATGCCAACCACTTCAGCCACAAACTCTTTCTCAGCAAGCTCAGGGTTCTTTTGTTCTATAACGTTCCGTGCTCGTGCGATTGCTTCATCAAGCACCGTATCGAGCGAAATAACGTTACCCTTTCGTGTACTCATGGCGCCCTCAGGCGATTTCATCTGCCCAAACTCAGCATGGACATTTTCCCCCATTTCCCATCCCAAGAGTTCGGCAACACGGAATACTTGGCGAAAATGATGCGCCTGACGTGTATCCACGACATAAACATTTTTTACATAGCGCCATTTCTCGATGCGGTACCGAATTGCCGCAAGATCGCGCAAAAGATACGTTGTCGCGCCGTCTGATTTTACCAGAACTGCCTCGTCGAGATTCTCCGCAATTAAGTCAACACTAATTGACCCATCTTCTTTCTTAGTTGCAACACTCTTTTTAAGTGCCAGCTCGACAATACCGGGCATATCAGCTTCGTATGTGCTTTCACCTTTATGTTCTTCAAATGGTAAAAGGCCTAGGCGGTGAGAAAGCTCACGTAACTTTTGCATTGAAATGTCGTTCATCCATTGCCAGAGCTTTCGATTTTCAGAATCACCTTGTTCAAGCTTGGCGAATTCGGCTTTCGCAAGCTCCCGGATCTCTGGATTCTCGTCAATCCGCTTCGATGCTTCGACGTACAGCCTATTCAGCTCATTAACTGGATCACTTTCGATTTTTGCTCTATCGCCAAATGTTTTGTAGGCATATAAAACAATACCGAACTGCGTTCCCCAATCGCCTACATGACTGTCGGAAACTGCTTGATATCCCGTCGCGAGCAACAAGCGTTTTATGGCATCCCCAATGACGGCCGAGCGCAGATGCCCAACATGCGCAGGCTTCGCAATATTGAGACCGAGATAATCAACTACAACCGTGCTTTCACGCGACGCACCGCTCGAGTTTAAATTCTCAACAATGGATCCCAATTCGCGGAACAGCGTTGCGTCTGACAATCTAATATTGATAAATAAATCCTTTGCTTCAATAGATTCTACAAATTCCGGCAATCCAATCTCCTTCATTTTTGCTGCAACCAAAGATGCGGCATCATTCACCCCTCGCAACCACCACGAAACAGAATAATCTCCGTAATCAGATCGCGGCGGTTCTTTATATTCAATAATAAAACTGTCGGACACTTCCTGTCCTGTTGCCGCACCAGCTTGTCTTAGTAACGGACTCAGTTCATTTTCTAGACGCTTGCGAAGCATAGTTCAATAAATTCACCACAAGTTGTAATGTGTCAAATCTTTCTCAAGGCTACTAAGGATGGGAGTTGCAATACTCGTCCCGAGCGAAGTCGAGAGATAGTTTGATAAACTTCGTCACACACTGATGACTTTCAGACTCCAGAAAACCTTGAATACAGACTCACAGTTGTCACATATAGAAGCGAGGGATGTCTTTACCAGTCTAATGAATCGCAAATAAAACGATAAGGGCGTCAGCTGACGCCCCATTCCCCTCCCGCTCGCGGCCATCCGCGAGCGGGCCCGCGTGTCACCTACTTGATTCCCAAGAGCCAGAGGATACCAGCGAGCATCGCCGTAATGAAGAACGACGCCGTGAGAGCTTCCGCTGCCCGAAGCACGACCAGGAAGGCACGCCTCAGAATCGAAGCGCGAGGAGGCACCAATGCCGGTACTGCGACGAGGAGAACCCCCGTAGGTAACGGACCCCTTTTTACGCTCCATCGGCAACTCATCCTGTACCCCTTTTGGCATGATGGGCGGACATTCTCGGGTTTGATACAGTTACCGTATCAAGAAGAGCCAAAGCGTCAACACAGGATGGTCCCGTTAGAAGCCGCGATCGCGAACGATGTTCTACGAGACAAACAGAGTAGCTATATTGAGTAACTGATTTGGTAGTTCGCGGCTATGATAGCGATCTGCTTCTAACGGGATGGAAATAGAGAATAGAAGAGCCTATTTTGAATACGAAATTCTGGAGACATACGAAGCGGGTGTCGAACTGCTTGGCTTTGAGGTGAAGGCAATCCGAGCGGGGCGCGCCGTGCTCTCTGGCGCATTTGTCGTCCCAAGGGGCAACGAACTGTGGCTCACCAACATCTCTATCGCTCCGTATCAAGCCGGGAATACGCCAAAAGACTATCTTCCCGACCGGCCACGGCGGCTTCTCATGCACCGAAAGGAAATTGCCTCCTTAATAGGCAAATCGCGTACTGCGGGCTTGACCTTGATCCCACTTCGCTTCTATACTGAAAAACCAAAGATTAAAGTCCAAATTGGCGTCGCACGAAAAAAGCGAAAGTACGACAAGCGCGAAGCTATAAAAAAGCGCGATACCCTTCGCGAGGCACGCCGTACCCTGCAGTGAGTTGGTGCGTATGCATACTTTTGAGTAAGAGTGACGGCAAACTCTTCATTCCTATTCATGAAGAGTGGTTTGCCTCGAAAGAGAACGATTCTTGAAAAGCTTGTGGGGGGCAAAAGTTAAGAGTAAGATACTGAAAACGCACAGGGCTAAACTCAGCGACGACGTCGTTGAGTCGCCCGACCATCCGACGTAGTCGGATGGTTTAGGGGATGCCAGGCTTCGATAGATCATTCAAAATCGGGAACGCGGGTCGAGGGCGTTGGACCACCTCGTTAAAAATCCACAAACGAATACGTGCAAACGCATTCAAAAATGCGTTCAGCGCTCCTGCTTTAGCAGTAGCCTAACGCAACTTCCTCGCCAGGTGGCGAGGCATCGAGGAGGCTAATGCTCGATAGGTCTTTCTCGGTGTTATTGTATCGAGCTTGATTCCGAAACGCTCCGGTAATCGGAGTGACTAGTACCGGAGAACACAGAGAGCATTTCGCTTGGTTTAAAACTCTCCTGCGTAACTTCAACCGAGCTACGCCCGTAGTGATTCCGTTTTGTGTTGATTTACACGCGGGTTCAACTCCCGCCATCTCCACTCAACACGCCTCATTTCTGATGAGGCTTGCTCGGGGCAAGCCACCTTAAAGTAAGCGCGTAAAGAGTATCCCGCCATTCGACTAGCCCTGAGGGGCCGCTCAGGCCCTCGAACGGGAGCGAAGTCGAGGGACAAGGTTATGTTTACCGTCTATATAGCAGAGAATCCGAAAGATCGGTTGTATACTGGGGTTACCGCAAATCCAAGTAATCGAATAAAACACCACAATAGCAATCGGGGTGCTCAATTTACCAGCAGAGGAGGTTTTAAAATAGTTTTTAATGAAACCTATGCAACTCTCGAAGAGGCAAGAGCAAGAGAAGTGCAGATTAAGAAATGACGTCGTGAAAAGAAAAAACTCTTAATACAAAGGTTCTCTCAAAAATTACCAACTGCCAAATAAACCTATACAAAAACGATACCGGACAAATGAATACATCCGCGTCCCAGAACTTCGTGTAATCGCCGAGGATGGCAAGAGCCTTGGCGTTTTGCCTCTTGCGGAGGCGCTGGCGCGTGCCCGGGAAGCGGGACTCGATTTAATTGAAATCGCCCCGACCGCAAATCCCCCAGTTGCCAAAATCATGGATTTTGGCAAGTTCAAATACGAAAAGGAAAAGAGCGAGCGCGAGCATCGGCCCAAAAAGACGGGCGGGGAAGTAAAGTCCATACATATCGGCTTCAAAACCGGAAAGCATGACCTGGAAGTGCGGGCAATGCAGGCAAAGAAGTTCTTGGAGCGGGGTGATGTGGTAAATGTGCTTTTAGCACTCCGCGGGCGGGAAAAGGCGCATCAAGCCCTTGCCACGGCAAAGTTCCATGAGTTCTTGAAATTAATCCCCATTGATATTACACTCGATTCGCCTCCCCGCAGGATCCCTCAAGGAATCCACGGCCTAATCCGCAGAGCCTAGTAGAACCGCTGGCCATTAGAATCCAGCCACTGAATGAAATTTAGTACCAGTTGCTAGTGGCTAGCCGCCAGTCGCCAAGCTATTATGAAGACGCGAAAATCAATCCTAAAGCGAATAAAAATCACCGGTACGGGAAAACTCCTCCGGCGGATTTCGCGCAAAACTCATTTTAACGCCAAGGAACGTCGCACCGTACAGCTCCGCGGAAAACAGACTGTCGCCCTTTTTGGTGTTCTCGGAAAAAAAATACGGCAACACACATAAAGCGTGAGGTATCTCTATAGCATATGGCTCGAGTAAAGCGCGGGACTATCGCCCATAAAAAACGAGAAAAGCTCCTAAGGTATGCGAAAGGTTACCGGTGGGGAAGGAAAAACAAGGAGCGCCTTGCACGCGAAGCCCTGCTGCACGCCTGGACACATGCCTTCCAGCACCGAAAGAAAAAGAAGGGTGAATTCCGCGCGCTCTGGAATACAAAAATCTCCGCAGCCCTCAACAGAAACGGAATTTCCTACAGTAAGTTCATAAACACACTTTCTAGAAAGAACGTTGATCTGAATAGAAAGATTCTTGCAGAACTTGCCGAGTACCATCCAGAAACATTCAAGCAAATCCTTGCAGAAGTGAAATAACATGGAGAACGGCCGCCGTATGGCGGCCGTTCCGTTCCCTGCTGATACCCGAGGCTTCTCGCTACAGACTGAAGGTGACGGGGCCTCTCCGCAGATCGATGGCGTCTGCTTGATCTAGGCACTCGATGTGCACGAGTCCCTTGGGCGGCTTCTCCGACGTGAACTTCCCGTCGGCTAAAGACCCCTGGAGAACGAGCAGCGCCTCCCCTGTTGCAACGTGGCCATCGCAAACGAGACATGCTGTCGACATAACGCCCCCCGTGGAGAAAGTAACTATAGAAAAGCAACCGCAGAAGATCCTGTCAAGGACCAACCAAGCCTGGGGCCTATTCAAAATACTTCTCAGTCGCGTTGCGTGCAGCTTTTCC
>CAZOFN010000014.1:0-795 GCA_964579195.1 uncultured Candidatus Saccharibacteria bacterium
GATATGAGGAGCGTCCTTTTGAAGGGGGGTTTCGAGCTTTCGGTCAAATTGTATTACCTACGGGAGCGATTCAATGCCTTTCGGCATCTAGCTACCCACTTGGAATCTAGCGAAATGCCTCACCCCTCTCCCCAAGGACGTTCCCACATAAAAAGCCAATGTTCTTCTATAACTTGAGTTTTCTTCTGGAGGGGTCAGGTTTCGGCTGAGTTATATACACTTTAGGGAGGCATTTACGTGCTGGCTTACAGCACTTCGCCACCCACTTGGATTTTAGCGAAATGCTCGCCCCTCTATACGAGGACTTAAGTTCTTCGCGTATTTTCATTATTAACTTAACGCAGCAAAAGCCCGAATATTCGGGCTTTTGCTGATTTTAGGCTCTTTTTGGGTAGCATCATAGTCGCTTATTTTCACGTGTACACCTCTTTGTATGAACTAAAATCATGTAATGTTTAAAAAAACGCCACGTCTCGGAGTAGTGAATAATAGTGACGTGTCAGGTTCATCAGTTTATCAAGCCAAACTACGGCCGGTTAGTGAAAGTTCGATGTCGCGAAGCGCAAAAGAGAACTCACTATCCGTCAGGCATCGCTTGACTTGCTGAGTACGATTGAATATTGAACGCGTAATTTACCCATTAATTGAGTTTCTACTACCGGGTATGGCCAAAGAAATGATTCATGAACACCACGAGCACCACCATGAGGACCGGGGAGACGGCGCGGGGCTGATGCTCGGCATTGTAATGCTTGTCGTTCTGGTAGCACTTTTTCTCGTGTATGGCGTTCTGTT
>CAZOFN010000014.1:805-6302 GCA_964579195.1 uncultured Candidatus Saccharibacteria bacterium
GCCTTCCGTATGTGCGGAATTCCTTGAGAGGCGACGGCTCTCAGATTAACGTACCCGATCGTGTCCGGGTCGATGTTAACCGGGGGCACAGTGAGTAGCGTGATTACCATATATTAGTCACTAAATTATTTACCCCTATGAACGTACTTCTTTGGATCGTATTCGGCGCGATTGTCGGATGGATCGCATCGCTCATCATGAAGACAGGCGCAACTCAAGGAGTAGTGATGGATATCATCGTCGGAATCCTCGGAGCGGTCATTGGAGGGTTCGTGATGAACTTTTTCGGGCAGCCGGGAGTTACGGGCTTCAATGTTTGGAGCATAATTGTCTCGATTCTCGGCGCGATTCTCCTGATTGGAATTGTCCGCGCATTCCAGCGCACGTAAGTGAAAAATGCGAGGAGGCGCGCCTCCTCGCATTTTCCTTTCTCTTTATGAGCACGTTGATGCCTCCTGCAGTTGAAAAGTTGCCTCCGGTTGCAATCGGAGAATTTTTCTACCGGACAGAAATCCCACAGCTTTCGATGCCACACACTGTTGCGGTCCCTGGCGTTCTCGGGTCGCTTTGGTTTTCGGTGGGAGTTGTCCAAGTTCTTCTTTTTTCCCGTGTGCTGCTTTCTCTTGTTGGCCTTACCAAAACTCCCTTTGTGTGGTTCCTCTACGGTGCCACCGGAACGGTAGTCAGCCCCTTTCGTGAATTTTTTTCCTATCGCCCGCCACTCTCGGGAGCACATTTTGACTTTCCGGCAGTCGCTGCCATGGGAGTCTTCTCTCTCTTTGCATTTTTTGTGACGATAGCGTACCTCCACCTTCATATGCGCGGAGTCGGACACTCAACTCGGCGGGAGAAACCCTTAACGGAGTTTTTCGCTACCTCGGCAAAGCTCGAGGAAAGACATCATGCTTCGTTTACGTGATGTTTTTTAGAGTTGAGTTCGTAACGTACTTTACCTCGTCTCGTCTTGGTAGATGAGCCGTACGCGAGCAGTAGGTAAAAGTGGACTCGCGCATTACGGCGCAGCCTATGGATGATAAACAAGAGAACACTTCGCGTCGTGGCTTTGCCTCCATGGATCCTGAGCGACAAAGAGAGATTGCAAGCCAGGGAGGGAGAGCAGCGCATGAGCGGGGGACTGCTCATGAATTTTCCCCCATAGAGGCGCGGGAGGCTGGGAAGCGCGGAGGGGAACGAGTAAGTCAAAATCGAGAGCACATGGCAGAAATTGGGCGAAAAGGCGGGCAGGCTCGGAGTCAGGCTAGGCAGCGGAACGAACCAGACGAACCGGAGGCGGCCGTGTAACCCCGCATCCTAAAGGGTGGTAGGCTTCTCCAATGCTCTTTCTTTCTGGATGACCATTGCTCCCCCGGCAGAGCTAAACCCAGCTTTGTTAAAAAGCTGATGGCTTTCTCTCTGTGGGGTAAAGAGAGCATACGGCCCGACAAAGCCGCCTCCGGTTTCCGGAGGCGGCTTTGTCATAGACGTTGAGCCCGCCCGTCGTAATAAGCGATACGCGAAGATAACTTAGAACTATCTTAAGAGCCGCTTCAGGGTGGTTCCCACTACTCTATATGTTCACCACACGTCTCATATTGGCTGCTCTGGCAGCCTTGTCGGCAATTGCTCTTTTTTCGGATCAAAGTCGTTCGGCAACGTTTGATGAAATTTCTTCGGAAATTTCAAAAATTCAAGCCGATGTTGCAAGCGTGGCGGGCTCATCCAGCACGGCGCTTCGCGCCCAGGTTCTCGCGAACGCCCAAGTCAGACTTTCGACCGCGTTTAGCCAGTTGCGGGATATCCAGCTTGAAGCAATTTCCCGGGAAGTCGCAAGCACCTCGGCTGCTATTGCCGAGATCCGACCGGGAACGGCAACATCCACGCGCGACCGGATTCTTGCAAGCGCCGCCTCACAGCTTTCCGGTTATTTGCCGCAGTTGATGCAGTTTAAATTTGGGGGAAGTACTTCTGCAGTGCTTTCCCTCGGAAGTCGCGGTGCTGCAGTTGTGGCACTTCAGCAAACTCTTGCGCGGGATACCTCAATTTATCCGCAAGGATTAGTCACCGGGTATTACGGTCCGCTGACCCAAGCTGCGGTTGCCCGTTTCCAAGCTCGCTACAGTCTGGCTGCAAGCGGCGCGATTAACTCGGCAACGCTCGCAAAACTTGTTCAAGTATACGGCCCCCAGGCGCTTGAGATTGGAAGTTCCGGCTCTACAGGAACGGCAGGCACCCCTAACGGAAACGGGTCAGTAAATTACGGCAAATAAGAGACCCACGAAACACAAAACCGGCCTATGGCCGGTTTTGTGTTTCGTCATCTCACAATTTGATACTAGTCGGGACGCCGAGAATCGAACTCGGGCTACAAGCACCCCATGCTCGCGTACTGCCACTATACTACGTCCCGTCTTCGCTCGCTGTAGCGATCTTCGACGGGCGAAGCCCGTTTATTCGCATAGGCGATCTTGTATTCCTTGATTCTCGCTCTACCGTTTCGTTTTCGCTAATGCTTTAATACATTTGGTACAAGCCTTAACGCGTCGGGAAGAGCCCAAAAGGCGTACCCATTGGAGATTGGGGTAGATTCGTTTCGTGGTGGTTGGGTTGTAGTGCCCGCGGAGGAGTTTTCGCACACCCGCCATGCTGGAGCCTTTTTTGCAAATCGCGCAGATTCTCATGGATGTCGCTCGCCCCCTATGGTTTGTTCCTTCTCGGTCCCTCTCCCGATGGTTCGACCATTCGACAAGCTCATGGTGCTGAGCAAAGTCGAAGCACAAGCTCACCACAAGATAAGCAGTGAGAACAATATAGCTTGGAAAAAGTCTTTACTTTGGGGTATCACCGCTTTTCCCGAGCCGTGTCGAGGGATACTCGCAAACCATAGGAACTCGCTTGAGGACTTTCTTAAAGCAGCCCGTTAGACTTTTATTCCAACGAGAAGTGATGGACTATCAACGCGGTAGAGCGTATCATATCCTTTATATTCTGGCAATTTTCTCATCCATTCGTATATTCGTACTCATTTGTATCTCGTAGCCTGATATGCTTATCGCTATCGTATTTACCGTCATCGTCTACTTTTTTGCGATTGTCCTGCATGAAGTGGCGCACGGGCTCGCGGCGTATGCGCTTGGCGATCCAACAGCAAAAGATGAGGGACGCCTGACATTAAACCCTATTCCACACATTGATCCTTTTGGAACGGTTATTCTGCCGTTGATTCTTGCACTTCCAGCGCTGGCGGGCGCTTCCCCGGTAATTTTTGGCTGGGCAAAGCCGGTACCATTTAATCCGATGTACTTTAAAAATGTCCGGCGAGGTACGCTGATTGTTGCATCTGCGGGCGTTGCGACAAATTTGCTCATTGCAGTGATTTTCGGCGTAATTCTTCGATATATTGCCGGACCGGCATTTAATATTCCCCTTGAGACATTGGAGAGTCTCGGGTTTATTCTTTCCCGTATTGTTATCGCAAACCTGGTGCTTGGCATCTTCAATTTGTTTCCCATTCCGCCCCTTGATGGATCCAAGATTCTCTTTTCAATTCTTCCTAAAGCGCTCGAGCCTATCCAACTTTTTCTTGAACGGTTTGGCATTTTCCTGCTTCTCCTCTTTCTCGTCTTTACTCCCGGCGTGCTCGCATTTCTCGTCCAGTATATGTTCCAGCTTATAGTGGGATTTTGAGTCAAGTTGCAAATGAACTTTAGATAGTCATGCTTTTACGCTCATGCGTCAAATGCCAGATGGAGCAGGTAATGGACACAGTGAACGTGTAAAGAACTTATTGGAGAGGCATTACCTTCGGAGGCTGATACTCGTGGGGCTCATTCATTGAGCAGCCGAGTGGGCCGTTGACCCATTCTGTATTCGTATGTATACTTTCAAAGTTCTTAGGCCAGCGACAGGTAACAAGGAACAAGCGACATGGCTGTCTAAGGGAATTTCCGTGTCTTATGCTACTTGTCTCATGTCGCCAGATTATGCCGACTATTCATCAGTTGACGAAACGGGGGCGGAAACCCGCCAAGATAAAGTCAAAGGCGCCGGCGCTCCAGCGCGGCTTTAACGTACTTTTGAATCGGCCGGCGTACTATGCGGCTCCATTTAAGCGTGGTGTATGCGTGAAGGTGACGACCATGACGCCGAAAAAGCCGAATTCAGCGCTTCGCAAAGTGGCGCGCGTGCGGCTTACGAACGGCATGGAGGTAACGGCCTATATTCCTGGTGAGGGACATAATTTGCAAGAGCACTCGGTGGTGATGATCCGCGGCGGCCGCGTAAGAGACCTCCCGGGAGTTCGATATCACGTAGTCCGGGGCGTTTTGGATACGCAAGGGGTTTCGGCGCGCCGTCAGGAGCGCTCCAAGTACGGCGCCAAGAGGCCCAAGTAGTTGACGGTTAGCAGTTTTCAGTTGCCAGAGACCACCACGATCTATGAGGAGGAAGCGCAACGTAAAACGCGATATCGCGCCTGATGTAAAGTTCGGGAATGTTACGGTTGAGAAGCTGATTAACTACGTCATGAAGGAAGGGAAGAAATCGATTGCGCGCGACATCGTTTACGACGCATTTGATATTTTAGAGCGTCAGACCAAAAAGCCGGCGATTGAGGCTTTTGAAGAGGCGCTTCGCAATGTCTCGCCGCTCGTTGAAGTAAAATCCCGCCGCATTGGAGGAGCCAACTATCAGGTGCCGCGTGAGGTGCGCGGCGAACGAAGGCTGGCGCTTGCATTTCGCTGGCTCTTGGAGGCTGCAAGAAAAAAGACGGGGAAACCAATGGCATCCAAGCTTGCCGAGGAACTGGTGCTTGCCACCAAAAACGAAGGCAACGCCATTAAAAAGAAGCAAGACACTCATAGGATGGCAGAAGCCAACAAGGCCTTCGCGCATTTCTCTTGGTAGCTATGGGACGAGGTTGGCTTGTTGTGAGTTCTTTGGGTCTCGCGCTGTTTATTTCGCTTGTTGCACACTTTATTTACTTTTTCTCAGTCGACTATTTCCGGCACGACATGCAATGCGAGGAATTTTCTTGGTCTGGGAGTACATTTTATGAATGTCCAGTCAAAGACGCTCTATTGCAACGTTTGGTGATCATACCTCTTTATACAGTTTTTAACTCTCCAGCTTCTTTCTGGGGTGTGACGGTAGTTGGGGCAGCATGGCTCGTTACACGGAGATTATCTGTGGTTAAGTAAATTATATATGGCCCGCGAATATCCTTTGGAAAAAACCAGAAATATCGGCATTATCGCTCATATTGACGCGGGAAAGACAACGGTCTCAGAGCGCGTTTTGTTCTATACCGGCGTTTCGCATAAAATCGGCGAGGTGCACGAAGGGGACACGGTCATGGACTGGATGGAGCAGGAGCGGGAGCGGGGAATTACGATTACATCAGCTGCTACCAACTGCTTCTGGAAGCCGACGTATCTGCCGCAAGAGAAAACCAATGAGTACCGCATCAATATCATTGATACGCCCGGCCACATTGATTTCA
>CAZOFN010000014.1:6312-9881 GCA_964579195.1 uncultured Candidatus Saccharibacteria bacterium
GCGTTGAGCCGCAATCCGAGACCAATTGGCGCTATGCCGACGATTATCGCGTTCCGCGCGTCTGCTTTATCAATAAATTGGATAGGACGGGGGCCTTATTCGAGCGATCACTCGCCTCGATTTTGGAGCGGCTGACGGCCAATGCCGTCGCCATACAGTATCCCATCGGGCTTGAACAAAATTTTGAGGGGCTGGTTGACTTAATCGCCATGAAGGCGGCCCGCTTTGAGGGTGAGAAGGGCGAGAAGGTTGTCTGGGGCGAAATTCCTGAAGGTGTGAAGTCGCCGGCCGAAATCTGGCGCGCCAAGATGGTGGAAAAAATCGCCGAGTCCGATGACGCGCTTACCGAGAAATTTTTGGATGGCAAGGAAATTTCTGCGGATGAGTTAAGACGGGCGTTACGCGCCGCCACGCTTTCCTATAAGCTCGTGCCGGTACTCGCCGGTTCTGCTCTGAAGAATAAAGGCGTGCAGCTCGTGCTTGATGCGGTGATTGACTATCTTCCCTCGCCGCTCGACCTGCCGCCGGTAAAAGGCACTGACCCTGAAACTAATGAGGAGATTGAGCGGAAGGCAGATGACAATGAGCCGTTTGCGGCACTCGCCTTCAAGTTGCAGTCGGATCCCTATGTCGGCCAACTTACGTACTTTCGTGTCTATTCAGGCAAGCTTTCTGCCGGCAGTTATGTTTTAAATGTAACGAGCGGGGAGAAGGAACGCGTGGGGCGGATTCTACGCATGCACGCCAATCATCGCGAAGAATTGAAGGAAATCGAGGCAGGAAATATCGGCGCCATTGTGGGACTCAAAGCGACGCGCACTGGCGATACACTGGCCGACCCGGAGCACCCCATCGTGCTTGAAAGAATTATCTTTCCTGAACCGGTAGTGAAACTCCGCATTGAGCCGAAGACCAAGGCCGATCAGGAAAAGATGGGGATGGCACTCCGGCGCCTTTCTGACGAGGATCCGACGTTCCGTATCGCCGGTGATACTGAAACGGGGGATACGACGATTGCCGGCATGGGTGAACTACACCTTGAAATCATTGTTGACCGGATGAAGCGCGAGTTCTCAGTCGAGGCGAATGTCGGCCGCCCGCAGGTTGCCTACAAGGAAACGGTAAAAGGAAACGCCGAGGCCGAAGGAAAGTATATTCGCCAGTCGGGAGGCCGCGGGCAGTATGGGCATGTCTGGCTTCGGGTGGAGCCACGGGAACGCGGCCAGGGATTTGAGTTTGTAAACGCCATCAAGGGCGGAATTATTCCGCAGGAATTCATTCCCGCAGTCGAGAAAGGAGTGAGGGAGGCTGTTGAGAAAGGCGTGCTCGCGGGGTATCCATTGGTTGACGTGAGGGCGACGCTCTATGACGGCTCATTCCATGAAGTTGATTCTTCGGAGGCGGCATTTAAAATTGCAGGCTCCATGGCCTTGCAGGAGGGTTCGCGCCGCGCGAAGTTGGTGCTGCTTGAGCCCATTATGAAGGTGGAGGTGACAACACCCGAGCAGTTTTTGGGCGAAGTAACGGGAGACCTCAACGCAAAGCGCGGCAGAATCGACAAAATGGATGACCGCGGGATGGGCATCAAGGTGATTCTTGCCCGTGTGCCGCTCTCTGAGATGTTTGGGTACGCCACCGCCATTCGGTCGCTCACCCAGGGGCGTGCCAGTTATAGTATGGAATTTGATCATTATGAGGAGGTTCCAAAGAACATCGAAGCTTTGATAATCGAGGGGAAGAAATAGTAAACGCCCGGGGTCACTTTCTTGAAGAATCGTTGCTCATTGAGCCGCGAAACTTAGACGGGCTTGCGCACCTATTCTTCAACTGATACAGTGTCTCCGTCATGGATTATCAAACTATCGCAAAATGGCTTACGAACCCGAGGGAGCGCTGCATTATTGTGGAAAACGGAAAGCCGGTGCTCGTCATTATGGGCATGGAAGCCTATCAGGAGTTGAAAGGTGAAGAAGAAAAGCCCCAGGTTTCAGGAAGCTCAACTAAGGATGCGGCAGACATGGTTAACGCAAAGCTCGAGGAGGAGCGGCTGAAAGCAAGAGAGCTGGCGGCACGTCTTAGTATGGAAGCTCCTAGACCCGAAGCTGCCCTTCGTGCTGAAACCTCCCCCCGTCCCGAACCGGTACTGTCGGAGCCAAGTCGTATTCGTCTTGAGGACCTCCCGCTCTGAGAAAGGGCCGAGATTCAGCCAAGCTTGACGGTTTTAAGCTCCCGGGTTAACATTCAATCCGTCGCTTTTGAGGGAAAGGAGCTCTCTTTTTAGCGTATCGTCAAATATTAATTCTTTTTATATTTCTAGAAACTGGCTTACCAATCTAGATTTTCCAAATTGCTATGGCAGAAAAGTTTGATAGGTCAAAACCGCACGTAAACGTTGGCACCATCGGCCATGTTGACCACGGGAAAACGACGCTGACGGCGGCTATCACCAAGATTCTCAATATGGCAGGATTCAAATCCCGAGTGGAGGACGTGAACCAGATTGACAATGCGCCTGAGGAAAAGGCTCGTGGTATTACTATTGCGCTCCATCACTCGGAATACGAAACCGCGAAGCGCCATTATGCACATATTGATGCGCCAGGGCATGCTGACTACATCAAGAATATGATTACGGGTGCTGCTCAGATGGATGGTGCCATTCTTGTAGTAGCAGCTACCGACGGCCCGATGCCCCAAACCCGCGAGCACATCTTGCTTGCGCGACAGGTGGGGGTGCCCGCCATAGTTGTTTTCTTAAATAAGGTGGACATGGTGGATGACCCGGAGCTGGTTGACTTGGTTGAGGCAGAAATTCGCGAACTCTTGAAGAAGTATGAATATCCCGGTGATGAGACTCCGATTATCCGCGGCTCGGGCCTGAAAGCCCTGGAAGCCAAGGATGTCAACGACCAGTGGGCACAAAAGATTGTAGAGCTCGCCAATGCGCTCGATACTTTCATTCCCGACCCGGTCCGTGAAGTGGACAAGCCGTTCTTGATGCCCGTCGAGGACGTCTTTTCTATTGAAGGCCGCGGGACGGTGGTAACCGGCCGCGTTGAGCGGGGAAAGATTAAGGTGGGTGAGGACGTCGAGGTGATTGGACTCAAGGATACCCAGAAGACCGCGGTTACCGGCATCGAGATGTTCAATAAGTCACTGGATGAAGGCATTGCCGGAGACAATGCGGGGATTTTGCTTCGGGGCTTGAAGAAGGAAGATGTCGAACGCGGCCAGGTAATTGCAAAGCCCGGCTCTGTGACGCCGCACACTGAGTTTGAATCGGAAGTTTATATCCTGACGAAAGAGGAAGGAGGTCGCCATACGCCGTTCTTTGCCGGATACAAGCCGCAATTCTACATCCGAACGACCGATGTGACTGGTGAGGTGACGCTTCCGCAGGGTACTGAGATGGTGATGCCGGGTGATACGATTAAGTTCACGGTAAAGCTCATTCAGCCGGTGGCGCTCGAGGAAAAGCAGCGCTTCGCGATCCGCGAGGGAGGCAAGACAGTCGGCGCAGGAGTGGTTACCAAAATTTTGAAGTGACAGAGAGCTCTCTCCCCACGCGG
>CAZOFN010000014.1:9891-15434 GCA_964579195.1 uncultured Candidatus Saccharibacteria bacterium
TTTGGAAACTGGGTATGACAGCAAAAGTGAAAGAAGTAGAAGAAGTACGACAGCGGCTCCGCATTAAAGTTCGGGCATACGATGCCAAGATTATTGATGCGTCGGTAAAGCAGATTGTGGAAACTGCGCGCCGCCAAGGGGCGGAAGTTGTGGGTCCGGTGCCGCTTCCGACGGAGATTCACAAGTACACGGTTAATCGCTCCACGTTTGTTCATAAAAATGCGCGAGAGCAGTACGAGATGCGAGTACACAAGCGCCTGATTGATATCGTGAACCCGAATCCGAAGACTATTGACGCGCTGATGAACTTGAATCTTCCCGCAGGGGTAGATATCGAGGTCAAAATGTAGAAGATCGCTCACTTTTCAATTTTTCTCTCGGCGGAGTTCAACTCAAACTGCTTTGAGTTGAACCGGGAATTTCAGGAGAGCCTGTGCACCTTGTGCACGTGCGAGCCGTAGGGGAAATTCCCTCCCGGCCTCTCTTGAGGGAAAGAGAGGCCCTGATGGTTCCACCATTCGACAAGCTCATGGTGCTGAGCAAAGTCGAAGCACAAGCTCACCACGAGTCAGAGAGACTTCGGACTTCCCTAGAATCACTCAGGACAGAGTCGCAATACTCATCCCGAGCTAAATCGAGGGATGTTCGAAAAATTAAAAAGCTCGCTGAGAGCTTTCTGGAGGTACCCGCTGTACAAAAATCAGGAAAACCTCGCGGGGAGCTTTCTCAAGGAGTAGCTCAGGAAGCTACCGAATGTCCACGGCCTCTGCCGGGATTCGGTAGCCCCCTGAGCGACTTGCTCCAGCGGAGTGTTCGCTCAAAACGGTTGTCATGAAATTGAATACGGCTTAACCCACTTGCCGAAAAGTTGTTTGGAACCCTTTATCGGGGCGACCCGATTTTTTGTTGCTAGAAATCAGCTACTCTGCTACGCTCGGGCAGCCTGTCATAATGGCGAGGCTCGCCTATAAGGCGGCTGATTGACTGGAAAGAAACTATGAAGGTTTTACTTGGCGAAAAAATCGACATGACGCAGGTATTTGATAAGTCGGGCAATGTAGTACCGGTGACTTTGGTGTGGGCACCCAAAAACGTGGTTGTCGCGGCCCGAACGAATGAGCGTGACGGATACGAGGCGGTGCAGTTGGGTCAGGGAAGGAAAAAGCACATTTCAAAATCCGTTGCGGGGCACACCAAAGGCCTCGGAAATGTGCGCTATCTTCGGGAGTTTCGTGCAAGCGGTGACTTTCAACGTGGTGCGACTCTCGGTGTTGAGCAGTTTTCCGAAGGTGAACTGGTAAAAGTTTCGGGGATTTCAAAATCGAAGGGTTTTCAAGGCGTGGTGAAGCGGCACGGTTTTCATGGAGCGCCAGCTACACATGGGACGAAGCATGCGCACCGTGAGCCGGGTTCGATTGGCGCTACGTGGCCTCAGCGTGTGATTAAGGGAATGCGCATGGCAGGCCGCATGGGCGGCGTTCGCGCTTCAGTTCGCAATCTGAAAGTCGTGCATATTGATTCGGAAAAGGAGGTTATCGGCATTCGGGGTGCTGTCCCCGGTCGGCGTGGGACATTGATTGAAATCCGCGCGTAGAAACGTTAATGAAACCCGGTATGGATATTGCGGTATACAGCCAGAAAGGCGAGGAGTCAGGGGCGATTAAATTGCCAGCGGTATTTGATGTCCCCATAAATGCTGACCTTCTTGCCCAAGTTGTACTTGCTGAAGGGGCAAATCAAAGAGTGGCGCGTGCCGACGTAAAAGGCAGAGGCGAGGTACGTGGTGGAGGGAAAAAACCCTGGCGTCAGAAAGGAACGGGGAGAGCCAGGCATGGTTCAATCCGCTCTCCCATTTGGAAAGGCGGTGGCGTCACACACGGACCGACCGTGCATCGCAATTTCAAAAAGAAGATAAACAAAAAGATGGCTGCCTTGGCTCTTGCTATGGCGATTGCCGGCAAGGCACGTGACGGAGAGTTGGTTGTTTTTGATACGCTGTCCGTTCCCAGTGGGAAAACAAAAGAAGCCGCATATATTCTTTCGAACATTGCAAGGAGAAAAGAGTTAGCGGGTGTTTTCAGTAAAAGTAAGACGGTAATTCTGCCAAAGGAGGCAAAAATCGAACTGCGAGCCTTCCGGAATATCGCCCGGCTTTCTGTAGAAAATGCGGAGGCCGTGACAGCCCGAGGGGTACTCGACCGGAAATACGTGATTATGCCCAAAGATTCAATTCTGACGCTAGAAAGACGTCTTGCAAAAAACGCAAAAATCAAAGATTAAAAATCAAAATGACAATGCAAAGTTCCCAAATGGGAAAATATCAAAATCCATCGCGAAGCGGCACTATTATTTTGTATTTTGCCTACAGCCTGTCGGCTCGGCCGAATAAGGACTTTTGAATTTGAGCGATAGCGATTATGGCAATATTCGACAGAATTTTAAAACGCAAGGATGCAAAAGATTCTCCAAAAGCCGAGAAGCCTACTGATTCGGTGGAAAGTTCGCCCACAAAATCTACCTCGGTAAAAGATTATGCATTCGGTATGGGTGTTTTGGCGGCTCCGCGCATCACGGAGAAAGCGGCACGGTTAACGGGCGCGCGTCAGTACGTTTTTCGCGTGAATCCGGATGCCAACAAATACCAGGTAAGGGATGCTGTTGCAAAGCGGTATGGAGTGCGCGTTGAAAGGGTCCGTATGGTACGAATTCCCGGAAAGACAAAACATTTGGGGCGCAGAACGCATATTGTTCCCGGATATACGAAAGCCATTGTGACGCTACATGAAGGCGAATCAATCGACTTGGAATAACCATATGAAAAAGTATCGGCCAACCAGTCCCGCGCGACGCCAAATGGAGTATATTTCCTCAGGCGTTCTTACGAAAAAGATTCCCGAAAAGAGTCTTACGTTTGGCTGGACGCGAAGCGTTGGACGGAACAACCAAGGACGAGTCACGACTCGTCACAAGGGCGGAGGGGTAAAGCGCCGCTTCCGAGTTGTTGATTTTCGATACGACAAAATGGATATCCCCGCGCGCGTGGCAGCTCTTGAGTACGATCCCAATCGCTCCGGGTTCGTTGCCCTCCTTATATATCGAGATGGGGAGAAACGGTATGTCGTGGCGCCTCAGAACCTCATGGTGGGCCAGATGGTAGTTACCTCCTTGAAGGCACCTATTGAAGTTGGCAACCGGACGCCCCTTTCGCGGATACCGATAGGCACCATGGTCTATAACATTGAGTTAGAACGTGGACGGGGAGCTGCTCTCGCCCGCTCAGCAGGTGTCGGAGCAGTTATTACCGCTCAGGAAGGCACCCATACTTCGCTGACTTTGCCATCCGGAGAAATCCGAATGGTGAACTCCTCCGGTTGGGCGTCCATCGGCGCTGTTTCCAATCCGGAGCATGCTCTCATGACGATAGGAAAGGCGGGACGGTCACGTCATCTTGGAATTCGTCCGACTGTTCGCGGGTCGGCGATGAACCCCCGGGACCACGCGCATGGCGGCGGCGAGGGAAGAGCGCTTATTGGGCGCCGAAGAGGCCCCCAGACACCGTGGGGGAAACCGGCACGCGGTGTTAAAACACGCCGCCGGAACGCCAAATCGTGGAAGTTTATATTACAAAGGCGAACTAAATAAACCACGAATCTGCATGAATTATGGCACGAATCAATACACATCAAGGAATCAATATTTGTATATATTTGTGTTCGTTATTCGTAACGATTAACGGTTGACTGGCATGCCGAGATCACTCAAAAAAGGGCCTTATGTCCACGAGAGTATTGTAAAGCACATGGCGCGCATAAAACCGGGAGGCGCAGTTATTAAGACATGGTCGCGCGCCTCAATGATTACACCCGATATGGTCGGGTACACGTTCGGCGTGCACAACGGAAGAAGTTTCATTGACGTGAAAATCAAAGAAGATATGGTAGGTCATCGTCTCGGCGAGTTTGCACCGACACGAAAGTTCCTACGCCATGGCGGCCGCATGCAGAAAGAACTGGAGGCGAAAGCCACTGAAGCCGCCAAAGCCAAACCATAAATCTTGAAACTTGAATCATGTATCTTGATTAAAGATTCATGGTTTAGGATACATGAAACGTATGGAAGTTACAGCAAAATTGCGACACCTGCATATAGCACCGCGAAAAGTTCGGCTGGTAGCCGGGCTGATTCGCGGTTTGCCGTACACTCGCGCGGTGACGCAGCTCGCTCATCTGCCGCGCCGTGCTTCCCATCCGGTGATAAAACTGCTAAAGTCAGCCGCGGCAAACGCCAAGCACAATTTCAATCTTGATGAAAACAATCTCTTTGTGAAGCAGATTCTCGTGGACAGCGGACCGGTGGCGAAGCGCATTGAGCCGCGGGCGTTTGGCAGAGGTGCCGTAATTCGAAAGAGAATGTCGCATGTGACGGTTACCCTTGATAGCATAGGGTCCCCGCATCAGAAGTCGGTGAAGCCCAAAAAGTCAAAGCCGGAAGTTTTGCGAGCTTCTCCTGAAGAGCTAGGGGATATTTTGCGCGAAGAAACGTCGAGGGCGGCTGCCCCCAAAGCAGAACAGCACGTAAAAACACGAGAAGGAGTTAAACGTCGCTTCTTCCAGCGAAAATCCGTCTAATACCCGCCGCCAATACACAAATGAGCACGAATTACACTAATACGGAATATCTATTTGTGACATTTGTGAACATTAGTGTATTAGTGTCCTAGTTTATGACGCACCGCGTTCACCCGTACATTTTTAGAATCGGCATCAACACGACATGGAAGTCGCGGTGGTTTGGCGCGAAAAACTATTGCGAGTATTTAAAGGAAGATACCTTGCTTCGCCAGTATCTGGGAAAGCGCCTGCGCCAGGCGCATGTTGACTCCATTGAGATTGAACGTTCAGCTACATCCATGAATGTCATTATTCGAACATCCCGCCCGGGAGTGCTCATTGGACGCGGCGGCGAGGGAGCGGAAAAGTTAAAGCAGGAAATTCAACGGGAGCTGCGCCGTGCAAATCCGCGTCCTGCATCGGAAAAACGCGAATTGAAGCTAACCATTGAAGAAATAAAATCGCCGGAGACGCATGCGGTAATCGTCGGACAGGCTGTTGCTGACGAATTAGAAAAACGCATTCCGTTCCGGAGAGTCTTGAAGCAGACGGTTGAGCGGGTAATTCAGGCAAAGGGCGTGGAGGGAATAAAGATTGCCATTGCCGGACGACTGGATGGGGCAGAAATGGCCCGCTATGAGTGGTTGAAGAGAGGTCGGATCCCCCTGCAGACGCTACGGGCCAATATTGACTACGCTCAAAAAGAAGCCTACACAACGTATGGTGTCATTGGGATTAAGGTTTGGATTTACAAGGGTGAAACCTTCGACAACGGTAAGAAATGATGCAAATACCCGCCGCCAATACACCTGCCCGCCATATGCCTGTCTCCCGAGTTTTAAACAACGTTATAGACTTTGAGTATTCTGCCGAGCTTTTATCTGAACTCCTGCGACAGGCAAATGGCAGGCGGGCAAATGAGCACGAATTACA
>CAZOFN010000015.1:0-6044 GCA_964579195.1 uncultured Candidatus Saccharibacteria bacterium
CAAAATTTTTGTGATAATTCCAACGATGATACTTGAGTCAATGCCACCGGAAAGACATACACCAACGGGAACGTCAGAGCGAAGACGGAGTTTCACCGAATCAACGAGTAAATCGCGAAAGGTGTGTGTTGGATCCCTATAGTCATAGGAGCGGCGAAAATGGTCAGGCTCGAACCGCCAGTAACGCTCTATATGCACCTTGCCGTTCTCCCAAATCAGGTTATGTGCCGGCAGCAGCGTATGGATTCCCTGAAACACTGTCTCATTCGACCCAAACGGCACATGGCGGTCAAGATAATGGTATAAAAATGTCTCATTGAGTTCAGCTTTTGCTCTGCGAGCTGCCAGTATGCCCTTTACTTCAGAGGCAAAGAGAAGTTCATCGTCATTCATGGCATAAAAAAGCGGCTTTACGCCAAAACGATCCCGTGAGACAAAGAGGCGTTTTCGCCTTTTGTCCCAGATGGCAAACGCCCACATACCATTAAAATGTGCGACACATTTATCTCCCCAGCGCTTGTAAGACTCAAGAACCACTTCCGTGTCAGTTTTTGTGCGGAACGATATACCTGATTGCCGAAGTTCGTCTCGAATCTCAACATAATTGTAAATCTCGCCGTTAAAGATGATGCAAAAATCCCCGCTTGCATCAAACAACGGATTTCTTCCCTCTGGGGAAAGGTCAATAATCGAGAGCCTCAAATGCCCCAATAAAGCATTATCGTCAAAATAGGTTCCCCGATCATTGGGACCACGATATGGCATCGTCTCGATCATCTTCTCGAGGCGACTTTTCTCCGCCGTATTTGGCTTCCTGGTTACAATGCCAGCAACTCCACACATGACTCTAGAATTAAGAAGTAAGAATCAAGAATCAAGGCCTTTCCTCTCGCCGATCCACCGCAGGATATTCGAGGCGCGCCTGTCCCACGTATACTCTTGGATTTTATCTTGGGCGCGACGCGCCTTTTCCTTCGCTTCCTCATAATGTTCCTTAACATATGCCACCGCCTTTGCGAGTGCCGCTGAATCACCCGCGGGGAAGAATGTAACCTCGTCGTCAGTAAAAATCTCCCTAAGAGACGGCAAATCCGAGACGATGATGGGAACCCCAGCAGCCGCCGCCTCAAACGCCTTCAAGGGAGACGTGTAGCGCTCTGAAATTGGAATGCCGCCTAAGTTAGGAATTATTGCCGTATCAGACGTCGAAAGAAGTTTTGGCATTTCCGCGTGTGAAACCGACTTGATCTCTATGTTTATTGCGTTCCTTTCCTCTTTTTTTCTTTTTATTCGTTGAATATCGTCCCTGGAGCCACTCAGAGCTAAGGTAATTTGGCCTCGTATATCTTTAGCAGCCTCAACGAGCGTATCAACTCCTTTCCACAACTGAGCACTCCCGCCATATAGAGCGACGTAATTGTGCCTCGTCTCACGGGGGAGATTCCGAAACAGCTGGTCATCAAACCCATCTCGAGCCACCAAGATTCTTTCCTCCGGCAATTTGCTCAACCGAACCAACTCGTTCTTTAGCCCCTGGCTTATCGAGACAATGCCTGTAAACACTGCCCACTGAGAAATCAATGTCTTTGCTTCTTGATTAACAGTGTGAGCTTCCCATACTACAGTTTTCCCTAATCTCCTAGCTACAGCCCCCGGTTGAATATCACGTGTGTAGATAACTACCGATTTAGGAAGTTCAGAAAGTTCTTTCTTGAGCGAACGCGAGAAGGAGTATTGAAGGAGAAGGTATCCCAGGCCGAAGGGAAGCCACCACGCCTCCCATATTGGAAACCGCCGTATGGGGAAGCGGGTTTCTATGCCGTAGTACTCAAAGGGATCGTCGCAAATATAGTTTTTCCGGCTCGGAATCCAGAGCTCAACCTCAGCACCGCATCGTGTCAACGCGGCGCACATCTGCATAATTTGGATACCGTGTGCTTTTTCCGTCGGTATGCGCGATGCAGCAATATATATAAGCTTCATCCCGTTAGAAATTGCGAAGATTCATTCTGATACTTGAGACAAGGCTCAACTTACCTTGCATAATAGATTGCCGAAGCTGTTGCCAGATCTCTAACGGGATCATCCCGTTAGAGACAGGAAACGCCGGACTCGGCATTCCCGGAAGTTATATCCAACCATTACCGATTGACGCGTATTGCTTCGGCATGTCACATATATCATAGAACCAAAATGGGTCTCTAACTGGATCATAAACGCTTTTCGAGAAAAAAGTGATAATGTGCCGGGTCGTCAGCGTACAGCGACCTTTTTACAACAAGAAAACCGGCTCTCTGAAATTCCCTTATCACTCGAACGACTGAATATGATTTTTTCCCTAACTCCCAATAATGCTCGCCATTGAATACATGCCGCCTCCAAAAATGCGGAATCTTAAGGCAAATACTCGCACTTTTTAACAAGGGAATTTTCAAAGAGAATGAAAATACATATCCTGAATGCGGCAAAGTGATCAATGCGAAGCGCTGTGTAACCCGCCTAATTTCGTAAAGCGCCTTTGGCAAATCACCCCATGGCAAGTGTTCCAGCACTTCAGCACACAATAGAAAATCAAACACATTGTCTTTAAACGGCAGATTGAGGACAGAGCCTGTTACATCGGGGCGAAGCTCGAGATCAATATCAACACTGGTTACCTGAAGGTCAAGCCTCTTCAGGGTGTCATACACCAATCGGTTACCAACTCCGATTTCCAGAATATTGTCTGTTTTCGATGCAAGCACGGCATTGATTTGATGCCAGTAATTCGCCCATCGGTCGCGGGACAGGTATTTGCGATTGAAGTAGTGGTTTTTATCTACCTGGATTTCGAATTCCATAAAAGCGTCTTAATGATTGCCCATTGGTAGCGAATGCGGAGAAATTCAAGCCGCGGAGGGTAACTCTCACGGAACCCATGAAAAAGGTAATTCCTGACTGATTTTACAGAAACTATTGCAATCGATCGAAGGGCGCTGACAATGGCGCGCCAACGCCCCCCGCGCGTTGTGAACCGCTCGCGATAAATGATAAGATCCCGCTTCAAATCTCCTTCAAAGTCGTGAAGTTCTCTTCCTGTATCAACGTAATAATGCCACGGAGATTCAAATGTTCCGATACGCATTCCGGAATTTGCGAAAAACCGCTCATGCACAGGCTTTTGAAACTTACCGGCTATCCTGTTGAAGAAACGAACCTGATATCCGGGATAGTTCGATGAGTAGCGGACCCTTCGCCCATCGGCAATAATCGCCGCAGGTACTCGCATGCCACCATACACCTCGTGACGTCCTGCACGAAAGAAATCTCTGATTTCTGCAAGAAGCTCAGGGGGAACACTTTCATCTGAATCAATATAAAGAATCCAATCATGTGATGACTCCGCTGCGGCGGAATTCCGTACACAGGAAAAATCTTTGATACTTCCGTCCTGATGCAAACAAGACGGGTCTTGCCTCACAATCCTGGCATCATATTGTTCCGCGATGATGTATGTATCGTCGGTGCTCCCACCATCACAAACAACAATTTCAGAAAAATCACGTGCTGACTGCAAGGCGCGCCGCAAAGTGGCAGCTGAGTTTCTCGTAAGGATCTGCACACTTGCCGGGATTTTTTGAGAATCTACTCCCTTACTATTAGCCAAAGCCATGATACTTGCGCCAGAAAAAAGTAAGCCAGTCAATTGCCTGGGTCAAGCGCACCCTAAACTCGGAAAATGAGATGTCCCGGTTTATCTCAACGCGCTTTATTTGGTATACGTCATCGCCCGGTGAGACCAGTCCTTGCTTAGTGGAAACCGATCCCAGAAATCCGACGTCTTTCACTATGCGCTTTACCGCATCAGAGAATCGTCCTCTGGGATAGGAGAAAAATTTGGGTGATACCCCTAGATGTCCAACAACCAATGCCATTGAATTTTCAATCTCGTTCTTAGCCTCTTCTCCGGAGAGGAGGTCGAGACTTCGGTGTGTATGGCCATGAGCGCCAAAGGTGACAAGACCTGAGTTTTGCATGGCTTGCATTTGGCCCCACGTGAGCACTGGAAACGAATGGGTAGTCTCAGCGCTGCCTACTTTGAGATTCGTGACAACAAAAACTGTCGCGGGAATGCGAAATTCGCGAAGTATTGGAAAGGCTTCCTGATACACACTTTGATACCCATCATCAAACGTAACAGCGATTGACCGGTCAGGCAGTAAAATTTCTTGATCCATAAATTGATGCACTGCATCGAGTGTGACCGGATTGCAGTTCCGCCTTATGTATTCCATCTGTGAACGAAATGCCTCCCGAGTTACGCCGTACTTCCAACCAGTCTCGTCAATGCTGTGGTAAGCCAAAACCAGCACCCGTGGGTGCCTTTGTGGTCGAAGTGCAAATACAAGCGCCCCGAGGCTATACGTGAGAAGCCTTCGTAAGAAAAGCTTAATGGGTGGCACCCAGTTTGATCTCATTAACTATCGTTTTAATAAGCCGAGGAAAGCTATGGCCGACAACTACAATCTCGCGCAAATCCAGGCGTGGCCGTGACTCGTACCAAACAGCAAGCAAAGCCCGTGCGACGGCAGCAGGGGTTCTCTCTCGTACAACAGAATCGGGCGGTAAAATGTTAAAGAACGCCTCGTTTGCACTCACCACTGAAGCACCAGTGCTCATCGCCTCAAGTACCGCTTTGTCCACGCTGCCGGTCTCCGACAAATTCACGAAAATGTGCGTGGATTGGTACACTGCTGGCATTTTTTCATGTGTAAGGCCCTGCCGAAGCTTGATTTTTTCTCTCATCGGAGATGCGGCGATATGATTTTTCAACTCTTCGAAGTAGAGGGCACCATCCTCATCCAAGGGGTCGCCAATGATTTCAATACACCACTCAGATTGGGCTCTGTCTTTTAACAGCACTGCGGCGTCAATGAGAAGCTCCAGACGCTTTGCGCGGCTTATCCGCCCAGCGGTCCGAATCATGGTACACGGGACGGTAGCCAGCATCTCAGGCGCGGGAATAAACCGGGAGGTATCAATGCCGTGACCGACAAATATCACCTTTGGGGACCGGATACGGAAACTCTCCGGCGAGACGCTGAACACCTTGTCGCAAAAAATGTGCGCAAGACGCAACTGCCAATTGACATTCTTATGCACGTACCAAAGATACATCGGTTTTCCATGCCACACGACAAGCGGCCAGGTCAAAATTGCATACAACGGGCTCATATGGACAAAAACAGCATCCGAAATCGGCAGCTCGCGGGCGAGGAATTTAAAGAAGCGGAGTGTCCGCCTGAGCTTGCCGAATCCTTTCTCCTTGCCGCAAGAGAAGAGATGCACGTTATCAGGCAAGCTGTGATTTCCCAGGAACTGCATAATCACCGCGGCCTCGCCCGCCTCATTCGCCAATGCACGCACCCACTCGTGAAAAAAACCGAGATTGGTGTGGTTTTTATCAACAGTGGATGTGCAAATCAAAAGCCGCATTGCTCGTTCTCTCTATATCTTGAAAACAAGAAATATCCCAGGAAGCACAAAAAAAATTCCAAGGATTTGTAGTTGGTAGATACTTTCACGAAAAAAAACCGCGGACAAGCTCAATATTAAGAGGATATTAAGGCTTATAACTACCGGATACACCAAGGAAAGCGATGTACGCGATAACAGCAAAATCCAGGCCAGGAACCCCAGCCCATACAAAACGAGACCGGTAAGCATTAATGGGCTTCCTAGAATTTTCACAAATAGCCGCCCCACGCCTTCTGCTGATAAGGGAAGGCTCCCCACTGAATTAACCCAGTGTTTGAATATAAGCTGGCTCCCTACGGCGCTCACAACCGCAAACGCGGTGAGACCCATCTGTAGTATTGTCATATGGCCAATTATACCGCGCTTTCACCTCTGCCGCCCTACCGGGCACAGCCCTCTAACATCTTACGATATGCCTGCAGATACTCATCCCATGAAAGAATGCCGGAAATTTTCAGTGAAGAATGACCTAAAGCGTGAAGCAAACCCCTATCTCGATACAGTGACAGCAAAGCCCCTGTCCTCTT
>CAZOFN010000015.1:6054-15272 GCA_964579195.1 uncultured Candidatus Saccharibacteria bacterium
TCCAACCGGGACAATGATGCCGCTTTTGCCATCTTTCACCACCTCTCCTGCAAGCCCGACATCAGTCATGACAACGGGAATTCCTGCCCGCACCGCGTCATATGCTGCCATGCCCCAACCTTCATAGTGCGAAGGGAAGAGAAGAAGATCTGCGCGAGAGTAGTACATATCAAGGTTCTTCTGCCATCCTTCAAATACGACTGAACCAGAAATACGGAGATCTTTCGCAAGCGTTGCAAGAGGAACTCGCAATGAGCCATCACCGACAATGTTCAACACTCCCTTCCCGCCCTCGCCTAAAAATTGTGCGAATGCGCGGATGGCATCTGCGACACCTTTCTCAGGCTCCAGCCGCGAGACGAGAAGAACGCGGAGCGCGTCGCCCGAAGTCGCTTTTCTCGGCATCGGGTTAAAATCGTTCCACACCGGCAAAACCGAAATCTTTCGCTCGAGAATGCCCATGGAGCGCACAAGCCCTGTCTGTATCCGTTTGCTCACGACCCGAATGCAATCGGCCCGCTTCAGGATAAAGTGGGCCAAGAACACTCGCACCCGATTCTCCCAGTGCTCCCTCGCAAAGTACGGTGAAAGGAAATCGGTGTGGACCTGCACCTGCAGCGGCAGGCGCCATCGCCGCTTCAAAAGCCAGCCGGCCACTCCGCCCTCGAACGGATCCTGGGCGCTCACGATCAATTCATCACGCCCGTGGCCGGCGACAATGCCGGAGGCGACGCGATACGTGTCCCACGGCGAAAACCAGCGCGAGGCGGAATTTGTAGGATAAAGCGTAACGTTCGCGCGCACCTCATCGCGCCGATATTCCCTCTTCGTGTACACCACGGCGTGCACCTCGTCGAAGATCTCCCCATAGCGCGCCATCCTGGCGCGGGCTTTCGAGTCGGCAAAAAGCGTCCTGTCAGTGCTCAAAAATAAGACTTTCATCTGTTCAATCCAATACTATAATACTAGCACGGATTTTAGTTGTTAACTTATGCCTCATTTCGCTTTTTTAGATACAATTCGAATTCGTCGAAAAGCTGCACCGGCACGAATCGCGACCCCGCGCGCGGGACGGCGGGCATGCCAAGATATGGCGCCAACCGGAACCAAAGATACGCAGGGGAAAAGTAGCGCGTAAAATGGCGCGCCGTCTGAACTGCCAGACCCGAATCCCGGATCAATTGGAAAAGGCCCCTCTTGCTGAAATACGTCAAATGGGAAGGGAGGATGGCATACCACCGGTCGCCCATAAGGCGGGAAAGCGCGCTATCAAACCGAGGCGTCGTAAGAACGGCTACTCCTCCGGGTGCCACCAAGCGCCGCACCTGGTCAAGCAGGATAGCCGGATTGGGCAGATGCTCGATTACATCGATGGCGGAAACGACGTCGAAGGACCCGTCAGGAAGGCGGGCAAGTTCATCAACTCCGCCGCCCAAAAGCTCGATCCCGAATGTCTCTTTGGCATACTCCCGCGCCGCACTCGAGGGCTCGACCCCGGCAACCTCCCACCCGCGCGACTTAGCTTCCAAGAGAAAAAGACCGGGTCCCGCGCCCACATCAAGAATTTTTCTCCCGCGGATGAGGCGCTCCAGGCGCTCAACAATGCGTTGGAAGCTCCTTCTGCGACCTTTCGCTTCCTGCAAGTATATTGGATCGCACAACTGGGCCGCGTACGCTGCTGCAATATCCTCTGTCGGGGAACTGGATATCTGAAAAGCGCTTTTGCAGTTTCTGCAAAAAAATATGTCATCGTGAATCCCTACGGAATTTTCCGTGATTGTATATGTTGTTAACCCACTGATAGACCCCCGCGCCCGGTAATAGAGAAATGGATGGGGGTCTTTGCATATCGGACATGCGTGGCGGCGAACTAAAAAACGAGGGTCGGAACGAACACCCCAGAAAAAAAACAGATAATCCGAGAGAAGTTTAAGAATGGAAAAGCCATACTGGACACTTTTCCAAAACCCGATCATGGACGCCCCCTTAAAGTAACTTGTCGTAATGGGGATTTCCTTGATGGAGTACCCCAAGAGGCGGAGCTGCACTATGATTTCACTGTCGAAAGAAAAGCCGTTCGCGTTAGCCTCCAAGGGAATGGACTCAAGCACTTTGCGGCTATAGGCCCGGAAGCCGGAGTGATACTCAGTAAGGCAAAGCCCCAGTACAAAATTCTCAACTTTTGTGAGAAAAATATTGGCAATATATTTCCAGCGCGGCATGCCTCCCTCTAGGGCCTTTCCCCGAACCATCATGCGCGAGCCGAATGCCACATCTCCCCCACCCTCGACAATTTCCCGGATCAAATCGGGGATAAATTTTGGATGATACTGGAAATCAGGATGTACCATGACAATAACAGCCCCTCCTCGCGCGAGAGCTTCACGATAACAAGTCTTTTGATTCCCGCCGTAGCCGGTGTTGGTCTGATGCACGATGGTGGTAATGCCGAGTGAGCGCGCTAAAACCGCCGTATCATCAGATGAGGCGTCATCAACAAGAATAACTTCATCCACCCACTCTCTGGGAATGGCTTCCACTGTTCGCTGAAGCGTCTTTACTGCGTGATATGCAGGAAGGATGACGACAATCTTTTTATCCGGAACTTTAACGGACATTTTCAGAGGTCAAAAGTTCTATAGTTTTTTGAATCATTCTTTCACGTTCAAACTTTTTCAATGACTGCTCTGCATTTCTCGCAAATTTCTCTGATAAATCAGGTTCCGACTGTAATCGCTTAATAGCAACCTTCAACTCTTCCTTATGATTGTATGAAATCAAAATTCCATTTACGTTGTCCTCGACTACCTCGCGATTCCCGCCAACGCGTGTTGCAATCACTGGAACCCCGACACTCATGGCCTCAATCAAGACATGCGGTAATCCTTCATAGCCCGAATTCAAGATAAAGACGTCTGATGCCTTGAGATGTAAAAGCGTCTCCTGGTGAGATAGTGAGCCCTGCATGACCACCGATTCACGCAGGTCGAGGGTCTCGATAAGGGAACGAATCTGTCCCTCTTCCGGCCCTGACCCAATAATGACGCACCGGATATCAGGAATATTGTTCAGCAGCTCCTTGATCGCTTCCAACAGCACGCGATGGCCCTTCCAAGGCACAAGGCGCCCCACGGTGGTCACCACCGTACTTGAGAATCCAAACCGCTTGCGCAATATCTCCTTCGGTTCTGGAATTTCTTCAATGTCAACCGAATTGTAGATTGTATGAATCTTCCTTTCGGGCACCCCCCACTGCCGCGCGACACCGGCGAGATACTTGCTCGGCACCACGATATCCTCGGCGACGTACGCCGTGAATGTCTGCAGGAATCGAATCCACGTGACGCCAAAGCCGTAACGCTTCTTTAAAAATTCATCCAGCATCTCACGAACGCCGAATCTCTGCACACCCTGCTCCCATGCATGATCTCCCACAACTTTTACTATAAGCGGCTTCCACGCCAAAATGGAGGCAACTGCCGTAGGGAATCCGATACTGACCGCATCTTGCGCATACATTACGTCTTTGTCCCATCCTCGCCTCAATACCTGCAGGCAATACGCGATATGGCGCAGAGCATACGGCATATGTCGAACCTCTCGAAAGGGAAAAACTTCAACCTCAAATCCACGACCCGGCAGTTCATCAAGGAGAAGCTTGGAATACGTAGCTGGCCCACCAATTTCCGGAGGAAATAAGCCTGTAGTTATGAGCATCCGGACCTTTTTCAACTCACGCTGAAATACTGCCTTATAATGCTCTGCGATGCCATCCCAGCCAAAATCCGCCTCAACCATTTTGATTCCCTCGGCAACAATCCGACGCTTTAGAGCTTCATCTCTCAATAATCGGATAATTTTTTCAGCAAGGTCGGCGGGGTCATCCACGCGCGCAAAAAGACCGGTTTTCCCATCCTCAATAATGTCGAGTATGCCTCCCACCGGTGTGCCAATGATGGGGAGGCCTGCAGCGAGCGCCTCTACGAAGGAATTCCCCATCCCTTCTGAGCGGGAGGCCCGAACGAAAACATCGGCTTCATGAAGATACTCAGGAACTTTTTTATGCGGGACCTCACCAAAGAATTTGATGTTAGCCCGCAACCCGCAGCCTGCGGCTTGTCGTTCAAGACTTCCGCGTTCAGTGCCATCTCCGATGATATAACATTGAATGCTGGGTATTACTTTCTTTACTTCAGCAACCGCCTGAATCAGCGTATCCACGCCGTTCTTCTTCACCAGTCTCGATGTCGTTACAATAACCTTCGCATTTTGATTTGCAATTTTGACTTTTGAATTTTGACCTTTGAACTTTGAGAGATCTACCCCGTTGGGAATCCGCTCCGTCTTCCCCGAATATCCCAATCGCCGTGCGCGATGCACAAGGTACGCGCTGATGCCAGTCACCGTCCGAGGTGCTGCAATATGCAGCGCCGCAAGCCATGAAATGCCGATAATACCTGCCCAGCGCCATGTTAAATGCGCCTCCGAATCACCCTCCTGAAGCGTCAACACAATCGGCACGCGAACTCGGGAAAGCAAATTTGAAAGGTACGCGATTCCCGAAGCGAACGTCACCATGACCCCCCAATAAAGCGCCGGTGAATGCTTTTTTGCGCATCGCCGCACCGCCAAAACGCCCCAAAAGGGAAGCAGTAACTTGTCCCACCACGATCCAAGGCCAATGCGGATAATCATTACCCCTTCATGGTTTTCTTCGGGAGGCAATTCGCGTTTCAGGCGCGCGGTAAAAACAATAAAATTGTATGAACTGCGAAGTCGTTGAATAACCTCAGAGATGGCAACTTCCGCCCCTCCGATAAACGGAGCATAGGCCGTCGTGAAAACATAGATATTTGGTTTCATAATCGGGATAAATCGTTAATCCAAGTGGTCATCGGATTTCATGAGCATGCGGCGAAGAAAAATTGCACCTCCGCCCCCAAGAACTGCAACCATGAAAACAAATATATAAAACCAGTTTGCATTGAATAGTCCTGGCTCCGAACCTTTTCTTTTATCCGACGCCAAAGCAACGCCCGCACCGTATGCAAGGTCATCGGGTTCTTGGCTATCTACTAAAACCCCTGAAGGACTCTCTTCCACTCCACGCGATGGAGGAACGGGTGTGGCTTTCGCCAATGCGGATGATATAGACTCTCCTCGCCCCGGCGTAGGATCCGTTACCGCCCATTCTGCACCACGTTTTGCCGTTGATTTCACTCCGGAGCTTTCGATGATAGTCGCCTGGTCAGCTATCCGTAAATTCGGGTAACGGAGAAAAACACCCGACGAGGAACCCATGAGAAGTCCCGTCGTTCCATTGGCAAGCACTAAAAATCCCCCTGATTTCATTTTCGTGTCGGAAGGCATGGTGAAGTGATTGCCCGGTACCTCTTCAACCATCCAGCCGCCGATGTCAATGGTATCGCCCGAAGTGTTGGAAAGTTCAACGAATCCATTCATGCCAGGAAGAATCTCCGATAAACGCACACTGTTTTCCCTCACGCGGATATCCATATAGGCAGTACCGAGTGCCGCACCAGTATTCACGTTTACAGAAACGCGATACTCTCCAGGAAAATGAAACATATGTAAAGCAGTCTGGCTCTCCGTAATCTCTCCGTCACCAAAATTCCAAAGATACCGCACATCACCCGTAACAGGCTTCCCCTCTCCCCCAAAAGCTCGCACTTCAAAGCGATGCGAGGCTCCCGCCGTAGCCACACCATGTGTTGCAATAACCGCATCAAGCCGAAGCATTGAACGGAGTGGAGTAGTCGCCAGCGGATTTGAAGCGAGGACATCCTCGGCCTCGACAGCGGCGGTACTATTACTCAAGCCCTTGGTGGGGGTACCGTATATGTTCCACGCAGCATTTCCACCCGATGTTACGCCGTCTTGCGCTAATCCCATTGAGCTTCCTTCGCTCACCACCGATGAGATATTCAAAAATGTTCCTGCCTGCCATAGTCCCGCATCAACTGCAGCCCCTTCCCATGTCTTTCGTTCCGAGCTTCCCGGCTTTTGATAGCGAAAAAACGCCTTAATCGTCTCCTTCCCACGCTCTCCCGAACCAAAGAGCGCAACTGAACCAGAGCTATTCCCCATGTTCCCGGTGACAGCCGAGTGATGAAGGTCTTTCTCCGAATCCTCTCCGCTTGTCCTGAGATGAACGGTAACAAGTGCGCTTCCCTCCACCTGAAATCCCGCGGGGAATGTATAGTAGCCAGCACCATCCGGATATAATTGCCAGCCAGAGAGATCAACGGTTTCCGCTCCACTGTTATAGAGTTCAATCCACTCGTTGCCGGTATCCGGACCCGCCGGATCGAATAAAACCTCGTTAATTGAAACTGCCGCAAAGCCAAAGATAGGAAAGCAACCGAGGCCAATAATTGTTATTATGCCCCGTGACAGTACAGAACCTATCTCAGAAATATCTCTGAGGTACACTCTCGTCGTCGCTCCTTGATCTTGCGGAAATTGGCTTATATCGCGGGCGGAGGTACTTCTGAGATAGGTTCTAATGCTCATAAAGTCCAGTCTACCTCTACGCCCAAACGGTGCCGAGCGCGGGGCCTCGAGAATTACGCCTTTTGAAAAGCGGCCGCGAGCGGCTTGCCGTACCAGTGCATAGCAGGCAGCTTCTGAATCAGGCGACGCATGAAGGAAAGCGGTTCACCTTCCTCAAAAAACTGAACCAGTGAGACGCCGTTTGACTTTAAAAACTGAACTACCTCAAAGGAAGAAACAACATATTGCAAATCGTCATCTTTTTTTTCATACGTTCCCGTCGCTTCAACAAAATTTTGGGTGACGGTCCGAAACGTAAAGATGCCAAAGACGCGAAGGAGGTAATCCCATTTTCTCAGCACGACAAACCATAGGCGGTAAAAAAAGGAACGGTGCCGGAGCGCGTGGGGGTAGGCAAGCGGCATCTCTAAGTTGGGAGCGGCAAGTACTAACGTCCCGCCGGGCTTCAGTACGCGGAGTGCCTCAAGCAGAAACCGCCGAGGCTGTCTCACATGCTCTAGGACATAAATCAGGCAAACAGCGTCAAATGAGTTCTCGGCAAACGGCACCATACCCGACATGATAAATTCCGCATTTACTCTTTCCCTCCAGCGCCGCTTTGCCTCCTCCACCGCAAAGTCAGAGATCTCGACACCAACGTAGTTGATATCGGTACCCAATCGTGAGAGCAACTCTCCGGTGCCGCAACCAAGCTCCAAAAGACGCATGCCGGGTTGCAGTTTGCGGTTTATGAATTCCAAAATCTGGCGGCGGGGGAAGCTGCCCCAATCAGCGCGGCCATCTGCAAATTCGTAATAATGAGGCTCGTATATCTTCACACTAGCGCGATCTCAACTTTCGCAGCTCATCCTTGGTATCGGCATTTCCCGGATCAACAAGAAGCAGCTTTTCAAAATATTCGATGGCTTTGGCCGTGTTTCCTGTCTCTTTGTAGTACCGACCAAGATACGCGAGAAAGTCATGCGCCTTTTCAGGATTCTTGGAAAACCCTTCGAGGAGTACATCATCGGCCAAATCAGCCTTCTCCGTATAGGAATAGCGATAAAGTTCAGAGAGCGTTATGTAGACATCCACATAGGAAGAGTCATTTTCAATGGCCTTTCGGAGGTTTGCCTCAGCCCGGGGATAGTCGGGGAGGTAGTGCCAGTAGATCTCTCCCAGATTTCTAAACGAAATCACGTTCTGGGGGCGGATAAAGCTTGCATACTCCCAGGCATCCCGCGCTCCCTCAAAGTCCCCAATCACTTTCTTCGTAATCCCAAGCCGCAACCACGGGTCGAGCGAGTCGGGGTTAGCTCGAATGGCGGCAGCGAGCGACTGGATCTGACCACGGAGAATACCTTTCTGCTCCTCGGTAAAGAGTTTTACCTCCTCGGGAGTTTCGCGATATTCATCAAGCGGCCGGCCTGTATATGAAGGGATAGCCTCCTCCGTTTGCGAGGATGGAACAGGCTTCAAGCCGAGAAGCTGCTGGATCCGGTCGGAAAATATAAAAGCAATGACAAGAAGAGAGACCATCAGGAGAAAAATTGCGAGTTCTTTTTTCTTCAGAAGCTCTTTGAGTATCTCCATATCGTGAAATTAAACTGAACCCCGCGCCCTATCCTATAGAGATTTCAAGAAAGAGTAAACCCCCGCACCTGATGGGTTACCGCTATACGGAGAAAGCCCAAAGAGGGCGATTAACCTTGAGGCAAACCCCTTGCCGAGCAAAAACAGGGATTCAAGTCTCTTAACACATGAGGTGTGGGAAAAACCCTATTGCAAGGTAAATTCAGCGCTCCCGAGAGCCTCCCGAAAGGGAATCGTGGACTCAATGGTCACGGTGAGTAAAATTTTACCGCCGTAGGCCGCACCGATAAAATCCTCTGCCCAGAGGCCCAGTACCCGTGCTTCGCCCGGGGCAAGCGTCACTCCCGCATAGAGCGACGTGAAGTCCTTGTTCACTCTTCCTTCCCCGGGAAACACGCCGGGGATTCGCATTCGCTGGCGAGTCAAAACTGGGTCATCCGTGGTAAGCCCGCCACGAAGCACCACGTCGAAGTTGGTTCCTCGCAATTGTGGCGCATTGATGTTTTCCTCCATGTCAACGCGGATGCGAAAAATAACGGTGCTCGAGGTGGCCTGATTCGTCACCGTGATGCCGCCCAGTACTACGGTACCGGCAAGTGCCCGCGTCCCGCCTCCGGAAAGCAGTACGCTATTCATCATGGGAGGCGCCTCCGGAGGAGGCACGGGCAGTGGAAGTTCAGGAGTATTGATGGGCTCGGCGGGAAGAGAAGTGGTGGCGGCTTTTGCTTTTTCCTCCATCTCCCTAAGCATCTGTTGAAGAAGCAACAACTGCGCCTCAAGCGCTTCCACCGGTGAAACCGGAGTAGATGGTGCGGCGAGAGACAATGCATTGAGACGCGCTCTCGTCTTTTCACCGACAAAACCAGCCGCAGGCATGATTTTCTCGCGCTCCTGAAAACGGACTACTGCACGCTTTGTGAGTGCGCCGAAGTAACCGGATATGATACCCTCGGGATAGAGGAGAGCGTCCCTTGCGAGGAATTCCTGCAAGGCCTTGACGTCATCTCCCCTTGTGCCAAGAAAGAGGTTTCGCGAGAACTCAGCCGCATGCCCTAAAAATGGAAATGTCCCAGCAATAACTACGAGAAGAATAACTTTCTTCATTGCCTTCA
>CAZOFN010000016.1:0-937 GCA_964579195.1 uncultured Candidatus Saccharibacteria bacterium
GGACAGCTGATTTCCGCAGAAAATAGAAGACAAAAAACGCAAGATGCAATCAATGCTCATTTAAACGAATCTTTAAGAGAGCTTTCAGGCAGAACATTTGATAAATTTTATAGAAGATTACTGTGCTCTCTGTTATATTGGTGTGAGGGTATTAAAAATCATTACCATGGAGTTGCTTTTACAAATTCTGATCCTAAGTTGATCGCGCTATTTCTAAAACTCTTTCGAGAATGTTTCCAAATAGACGAAAGGAAGTTTGGCGCCTGCATTCATCTGCACGAATATCATAACCCCCGAAAACAGCTGCTCTTTTGGTCGAAATTGACGCGAATTCCTGAAACCCAATTCATTAAACCGTATTTAAAACCACATACTGGCAAGAGGATCAGAAAAGACTACCCTGGTTGCATTCAGCTTCGTTATTATAGTAATGATATTGCAAGGCAACTGTTGACGACCGCACAGGCGTTTTTCGATCATATGGGGAATTAGTTAAGTGGCATAATTTCTGACTCCAAATCAGAAGTCGGGGGTTCGATTCCCTCATTCCCCGCAAAGTAGGAATGTCCTCTCGAAAAGGGAGGATTTTCCTTTTACCCGCCTCACTTTCTTTAGGTTCGAACCGATATGAAGTGGTAGGCACGCGTTTTATGATCCCCTCAAAATAGGCGAGACGTTTATCTAGCTCAACCTGCAGTTTTTCGTCTTTTAGGAGTAGGTTCGAGCCGATAGCGCCGAATACGGCTTTTTTCTCTTCGGGAGCGCCGTTTTCTAGCCAGAAACGGGCGGCTACGGCGTAGTTAAAGGCGTTCTCGGCCATATCCATGAATTCCTCTACCCGCTGGCCCGTGTCGCTGTGTAGCTCTTCTAGGCGGGTTTTCTCGGCCAACAAGGAGGCTCGTTGCTTCTCATACTCCTCTTTCGAGATCATCCGGCC
>CAZOFN010000016.1:947-10565 GCA_964579195.1 uncultured Candidatus Saccharibacteria bacterium
CGCATTTTGCGTCGACGCCTCGCCCTCGTTCATTTCAGCCAAAGTTTCTAACGCCCAGTCAACAAAAACTTTAGAAAATTGAAATCGCTTGAATTCTTTTGAAGCCATTTTCTCAAAGTCATCATCTCTCAGCCATTTTTGCGTGCATGCGACCCCCTTCTTTTTCGTGCAGTGGTAATAGGTATACTCGAGGATTTTGGGGTCCTCCATTTCTTCAATCGACGTTTGGCATCCAGGGCATGCATCCTTGTTACGGTATGCAAACTTCAATTTGCAGACTGGGCAGATCAGCTGGTATTTGGTCTCGGCAGTAATCATTCCCCCACACTCGCCGCATCTGACTTCCCCAGTGTAAGGGAAGAAGTGAGTCCGCGGACGAGGGTTGCCCTTATTGCCGAGCCTCATTTGGATCCTGTCGAACTGCTCATCAGTAATCATGGGCACATGCTTGCCTTTGTGTGTTTGGCCTTGGTAGGTAAACCAGCCGCAGTAAAAGGGATTCGTGAGGATATGGTAAATAGCCGATATCTGGAGATCCTTGCCACCCTGCCGTGGTCCCTGTTTAGTCTTTAGTCCCCACTTCTTGGTTTCCTTCTGGATTTTGCGTACCGAATATCCGTTGAGGTAGAGATCGAATATTTTCTTTACGAGCTCGAAACGTTGTGGGTCTGGAATGAGATCGCGGAGCCCCTTACCTTTCGTTAAGTCATTTAAGTAACCGAGCGGAGCCGGTCCTGGCCGCCAGCCGGCCATGACTTTGGATTTTAAACCCCGGTGGACGCTCGCGATCATATCGTCGGAGTATTTCTTTGCCATTCCGAATTCGAGGAGGAGAAAGAATTTATCATCGGGAGAATCGAAATATGTTTTGAAAGGCGTTTTAACTTCTGCGATCTTTCTCTCATCCATGTAGCTGATCACGATTCCCCCATCAGCGCTATTTCGCGCAATACGATTCGGCTGCCATACGAGCCAGGCATTGGCTTTTCCCTCATCGAACAAGTCAAGAATTTTATTGAAAATCGGTCTGCCTCTTTTATGCGCGGACCCGGTTTCTCTGAATACGCCGTACACTTCTAGGCTGTTTTTCTCGGCGTATTCCAGTAGCTCTCGCTCTTGAGACTCGATCGAAATCACCTGCCGATCTTTATCCTCGGTGGATTTGCGACAATAGATGACGTATTTCGGTTTTTCACTGGCGGTGGTCGCGGAATTCATTGAACTATTCGCATTTATCTACTCTCCCACTACTTCCATCGCATTTCATAATTTGGGAGCCGTTTAGACGCGCAATGATGGTGACGTGGCTACCGCTCGAGTTATCTTTTCGGAACTTTGAGAATGTCGCAGTATTGCCGCGGATAATAGAATCGAGATCACTCGGGACTTTCGCAAAGTCAAAGTACACGACCGAAGAAGAGCAGTCGTTATTGAGACATTCGATTTTATTTAGTTCGGGAATTGCAGTTGCGATTTGGTCGAATCTTTCTCTTGTGAGAGCGCTAATGCTTTGCTCCTGTTCTGCTGATTGAGTGGGGGCTAGCTCCGTTTTTTCGGAGCCCAATACGGATATGAGAATGAGTACGGCTAGGATACCTAGTGCCCAGAAAGTGATCCGCCTTTTTCTTTGAGAACTTTTATCTATTTCCCTAGAAACCTCTAGGCCCGTAAGATCGCCTGCGCAGTGCCGGCAACGTTTGGCATCAGCCGGGATTTTCGCCTTGCAAAGAGGGCAAGGCACCCTAAGTGATAGTTTAAAAGAGTTGAGCATAGTCCAGGTTGTGCTGTTAAGGTCCCGCAGAACTACAAAGGCCACGCGGAGCTTTCGTAGCCTTGCGACTACCTGGCCTGGACAGCACAGGACTCCACGTGACCGTGGTAAGTGCCGTCCAGGCCAATATTTAATTGCCCATATCATAGCGCTATTGATTATATAAGCCAACGTTTAGCGTATTCTCGCAATCTACGGCGAACTCTGCGCTCAACTTGGCGTATTTCCCTCTCGCCCTCCTCAAGGATGTTGCGGAGGATGTATCTAGCTTCCGAAGGCCTAGTTCTTGCTTCAAAATCTTCTGTATTCGTGTTGATTTCTTGCGCTCGTTTCAGATGTGCCGCGCGCATTAATCTCAAGATGTATGAGCGACAAAGATGACTACCTCGTCTATCAAGCGCCTGGTATATTTCACGCGAAGTTAACATGGGGTGGTCTTTTAATAGCTGGTACACCATAAGTACGTGTTCCTTTCGGTCATTTGTCGAGTATTTCATATGGTTTTTTAGATTTTACTCTTAAGAGCTAATTCCCAGATTTGTACCGTGTTGGTTGCTTATGGACTGTCATTTACGAACGCCAGCTTCGCCTTATCCTATCCTCTCGTGCAGCTTCTTCTTGGATTGCGGCTTTTGTATAGTTCGGGAGCATTTCCATTCCTTGTGAAATTACCCGCCTTTTATTTCTAATTTCTTCAAATTCCTTAACGTGTGCATCCTTCAACTGGGCATCCTTATTAGGCAATGGTTGCGCATGGTTTTCGTCGTTATTTTCCTCTAGGTATGCTTTTGCTTTCCTTCGGTACCCATAGGCAACTATTTCCTCTGGCTTTCTCCACCAACGGCTATCTAAAAGCGTATAGCCGTTACACATCTTTTTGCCTGAGAGACTTTTTCTACGCATGACTTCAATGATTCCTGCCTCGGCCAGTCTTTTTATGTAGGTGCCGACTGTTCTCGGACTCATGTGGTGATCCTTTGCAATTAGTTTCTCTGAGGGGAAACAGAATTGATTCTTGTCTACTCTTCGGCAAAGTGAGTTGTAAACGGCTGTTCCACTCGGACCAATAATTTTTGCGTACTTGTCTAAGTAGACATCATCGACGATGTATTGCTGTTTCTTATGCAGATCCCGGATTTTAAAGGGCACATCACTCATGAGCCTAATCGCTTTTACTTTGTTGAAGCTTTTCTTTTTAGGCTAGTCGTTGTGTAGAGTTCCACTGTTGTGCAGAAAGCAAAAAGATTTTCTCCCTGTGATAAGTAGAAATCGGCTGATGAATTGTCCGCACGGCACTCAAAAGTCGAGTTGCCATTCTAATGGCATCGGTGCGAGAAATATCCTCACCGAATTCTCGGCGGTATAGCTTGATGAATTTGTCGATAGATTTTTCGGAAATCATGGAAGAAAACAAAAGCCATCGATCACTGGGATAATCGATGACTTGTGTTTCCCAGTGATATTTAATTAAAAGAGGCCAGAATAAGATTCCAGAGCATTTTGCTCCAAAAACTTATTCTGGCCTCTCGCCGAAGTCATGAGACCGGGGTGTTTGTTTGCCCCCGCGGATTTCCACCGCCACGGATCACTTTCCAGCCTTCGCAGGCTACCTACACTTCGTATTCTCCATGTAGGCCGCGTAAGATTACTGTCGAGTTTCTGCTTACTGCTACCACGCTCGATCAGACGCTTGCCGATATTTTACTTCTCACAGATTCACCGTCAATATTCTATTTGAACTAGTTATCCACTTTCCCCTTTACTTTCCCAATTAGTTATTTCCTGTTGGTAATCAAGTGTTCTTTAATGCTCCTTGCGATTACCTCGCCCAATAACACGGGAACTGCATTTCCAATGTGACGGGCAAGGCGGGTTATGCGAATTTCATTGCCGCGTTCTACAAACCTGTAATTTTGGGGAAATGATTGAATCAGTGCTGCTTCCCGGAGAGAAATTCCTCGGTTTTGATCCGGATGCCCATAACGCCCGGTGCCTAAAGTTATGCAATGCGTCGTCATCGTCGGGCCTGGTGTATCCCAGCGCATCCTTCCGTACACGGTAGATTGGTAAGTTCTTCCCTTGCTTTTTTTGTGACACTTAAGCATAAGACTCTTATCCCAAGATTTCGCATTGCCGCCATCCTTTGGCGTTGCTTTTATGCGCGCTTTGTTCCTTTTGCTCAATTTACTAGCCTTATGTAAGGGGTCCTCTATATGAGATTCTCCATCTTTAATTCTGGGAAGATGGCCGATTGTTTCTCTGACCGTGACAAGTTTCTCACTCGAATGAGTCTCTGGTATTCATTTTATCTTCCCGAGTTTCGACGCGAGCAAGACTAGTCTCCTTCTTGTTTGAGGTACGCCATATCTTGATGAGTCGATGACGCGGTGATACACCTCGTATCCTTCTTCTCGAAGTGATGATACGAATTTTTCGAAGATTGGAAACTTTCGACCATCCTCAAGGCCTTTTACGTTCTCCATCGAAACGATCTCGGGTTTCACGCTTCTTATAAGATCAATGAATTTCTCAAGAGCACTCCAGCGTTCACGCTGATTTCCGTGAGCAGCCCTTTTCAAGTTCAATGCCGAAAATGGTTGGCAGGGCGCGCATCCGATCAGCACGCTCACTTTTGCTCCAGAGAAGAGCTTTCTTAAATCATCCGGAGTGACGTCGGAGATATCCTTGTGAAAGAATGCTGCCCCGTTGTTCTGTTCGTATGCATACCGGCAGGATTCATCGATATCGATGCCTGCAACGACGTTGAACCCTTGCCGCACAAAACCGTGCGTCATGCCTCCTACTCCACAGAATAAATCAACTACCTTCACTCGCTCATCAGCGAGAGAATGTTTGTATTCTATCCGCATGAGGAAATTATAGTGCGGAATGGGGAAAAACTCGAGAGGCTTGCTAGCTTTTGTTGAATAGGATCATGTGTGTTTCCTCTGGCAGAACAAGAGTAGGATAGATGATTTTTTCGCCGTTCCAGCCGTCTACTTGCCGCTTATCTTTGAAAGCCAGGCTGAATATCCACAAGGTCGGCTTGGAATGTGCGGCCCCTGCAGTGAGATCGCCTCCGAAAAGAACCCCATTGTCTAGAAGTCCATCACGGTCACTCGCCGTGCGGTTCGCTTCTCTGTATCGGAGAAGCACGCCGTCGCCAAGCTGCTCTGCCAAATAGGAAAGTATGCTTGACATTTTTTTGTCGCTCCATACGTTCGTTCCTTTTGTTTTTATTATTCGGAGAAGTTGTTGAGCATCTTTGGTGCTGATTTTTTTACCTTTTCTCCCATCGCTTTCGTAATCAGGAAGCAGTTTATTTATTTTTTCAAGCACCCTATCGCGTATGGCTTCCGATCCAATTCCGAAGAAGGGATAGTTTGGGAACATTTGCGTGCCGGGGATAAGAACGTCGACTTTCCGCGCGTCTAGAACCGATCCTCGAGTTGCACGTATGTCTCGAGCTATGCGGATGGGAAAGGTATCGAGATTCCCTTTGTGTTTTTTGATGAACCTGCGCAGATTTTCGTCGCTGAGGTAGATTTGACGAAACCGCTCGTAAAGCTGTGGAGGCAGGAATACTTTCGTATATGGCAGGGTCTTTTTTCTATACCCGAACATTCGAGCATGCTGATACATCGTGTCGGCCTGCGTTTTGCGCGATTCTCGTACATAGTATGTAACCAGAAGGCTCTTTATCGCGAGTCCGCGCCCCAGCGTGTTTCCACCTATCAAAAAATTGAAGTAGCGGCTGTAGTTGAGATCGTCGCTAGTTGTATTCTTATTCACTAGCAAGACCTCCCTCGCGTTAAAATTCTGCTCGATAATCTTCAGGAGCGACTTGAGGCTAGGGACGGAAGATGTTTGCTTTTTTAGTTTTTCGTAAGATTCTTTCAGATCATTGTGCAAATGGTGGTGCGAATCCGAAAATGCTCTCGACAAGTCATTCAAATAGGATCTGACCATCGAAGCGACTTTTTCTTGATCTGCATTGCGCACGCTTGGATGGCACAGCATTTTATATCCCTTGTCTTTGCTTTCGTTTCCGTCTGGCCACCCGAGTTTGGTGCTCGCCGCGGCAGCCGCAAGTAGAAAAAAACGTATGGCGCTTTTAAGACCATCGGGCAGATCCGCTCTCCCGCGTTCGAGCAATCCAATCCTCTCTTCTGAATCAATCGTCGTGACAAGTTTATTTCTGTGCGGGTCATGTTGAGAGAAGAATGTCTCACCGCCGACGTAGTCCTTGCCAGCCTCAAGTAGCTCCGTGAACTGCGGACGTGACCGGTTGTCGGCGTTTTGGAGAAGCAAAGCAGCTGGTGTCCCGGTTACGCTTACGAAAACGTGACGTGGCAATGCCTTGCGCAAAGAAGAAACCGCTGGATCATGGAGCAGCTGGTGTATTTTCGTCGGAGGGATAAGCTGATTCCGCGCCGATCTCCGGAGAGTATTGTTATCCAGAGTCGCTTGGTCTCCCTCATCATCGAAGATGATCGAGGGATATTCTCTTGCCCTTATTTCTTTTAGGAACACTATTGCTTGGCTGAGTCTCGTGACATTTTTCGAGCATACAATCAGAACCCCGCCATTCCCGGATTCCAAGATCTGTTTTGCCTGGTCGATTTCTTGTCTGAAATGTTGTTTCGAATAGACTCGTATTTTGCCGGGCAGTCCATCTTCGAAGTCTTTGTGCGTCTGTGTCACGAGCCGATTATTGCTACTTGTCAGGACGACCACGATCTGAAAGAGATTATCGAAGGCCAGTGCTGCGCTGGTGACCATCGCGCGCGTCTTTCCGCTTTGGATGCGCCCATAGACCAATCCGGTAGACCCGTTGCCATTTCCCGCCGGGAGGCTCCCGGCTGGTCCTTTCCCGCTCTTTCCGATTTCTCCTTTTTTGATCCTCCTTTCGTAGGTTCTTGCGATAGCATTGATAATTCTCGAAGCATTCTGCCTCGTTTCTTTTGCGCCGGATTTATTGAGGGGCGGATCTATCCGCGTGATAGCCTCGGCAAAAGTTTGTCCGCTGAGTCTTAGCATGGAATCACCCTATTTCTACACCCTGCTCGCTTCTTGTTCAATCTGCTTCTCGCTTTTGCCTTTCTCGTGCCGGTGCTTTAATATTCCTGCTTATGACGGATGTACTTTCAAAAAAGGAGAGAAGCGCATTGATGTCTAAGATCCGAGGGAAAAATACGAAGCCGGAGGTAGCTCTTTGCAAGCTCGTAAGTTCGCGCTTCTATCCGCTCGGTTTTCGGTATCGTAAGAATGCCAGGAATCTTCCGGGAAAGCCTGATATCGCTTTTCAGACTGGGAAAGTCGCTGTATTTGTCGATGGCGGATTCTGGCACGGGTATAAATTCAAACGCTGGGAGAACAAACTCGACGTGGATTACTGGTTGCCTAAAATACGAGAGAATATGAAACGTGATCGTTCCGTGAATCGAAAACTGAAAGATATGGGGTGGAAGGTTATACGTGTCTGGGCTCACGAAGTACAAAAGAATCCTGCCGGAGTTTTGGAACGTATTCATGCTGCACTCCGCGGTAAGTAATCGGCGAGGACTCGCGAACGTTGACAAAAGCGCCGTTCGGCGCTTTTGTTGTGGTACAAATCTTCGGCCACCAAGGAGGCCAGTGATGCCACTCGTGTTTGCGAGTCGTTCTGCCAAGGTCGATGATGAGCTCTTCATGAAGGTGCGGGATGCCCTGCCGGGCATCATCGCCAAGCACCTCGACGTACCCGAAAACCCGATGGCGCGGCTCGTGCCGGAGGACATCGAGATTCGGCACCTCGGGTCCCCCTTCGACGTTGGCCACTTTGATGTCGAGGTGACCATCCTCGCCACGAAGTTCGAGGCGCGGATCGAGACAGGCCAGCTCCGCTCCGACGCCATGCAACTCGACCTGGAGGAGTTGCTCCTCTGGCCGATGACCTGCTTCGTCTGGCTCGTCCTCGTCGATGCCTTCTTCTCGGCGTCTCCGAAGCGCGAGCCGGGGAAGCTCAAGGTGCTGTTTCTCGAGAGCGACCCCGAAGTCCGCAAGGAGGTCGGCACGGTGCTCGAGAAGAAGGGGTTCGACGTCCTCGTCCACTCCGATCCCGAGAACCTCCCGATGGTCGAGGTGTCTGCCCTGAGCTTCAAGCCGGATGTCGTCATCATGGGCTGGCGGCGGTTCGGCTCACGCTTCGTCACCGTGCTGAAGGCCCTCGGCTACCAGGTCTGGGTCTTCAGTGCCGACTCCGAGACGACCGTCCGGCGGGAGGGTGGCGGGGGAGCCGGCCTCAGCCTCAGCAAGTACGAAGACTGGGAAAAGCCCAGTCAGTTGCCAGACGAGCTCAAAATCTAGGTAGTGCTGGAGCGGAACGCGAAGAAGACTCGCGTTCCGCTCCAGAGCAGTTCTCAATTCATTTATGTGGTTTGAGAATTGCTCATAGCGAAAGCGGGGAATCTCTTTTCGTACTCCAAGGTTCTAAAGTCGTTCAACAACCGCCGCACCGTGAGATCATTCTTCTTGAAACATAAAGATAAAATTCTAGTTTTTCTTTCTATAATCATTACTGCGGGTGTTTTCTATTCGGGAAGTTTGGGTCAAGAAATTTCAGATGTTTAAACTGATTACATCATAGACACGAATGCGCTTAACAACAGTTTTATTATACTCGGCATTCAGGCAAGTCGAGGAAACGATCAATCGTTTAAACATGTGCAAGGTGATCTTGCTGAGCAAATGAAGCAATTTAACCATAGATACGCGAAAAACGAAAAAGACCGGCAGACAAATAAGAAGATAAAATTGTGGGTTGACCGAGGAATCTATACCCTTTTACTTTTGCAAATTATATTCATGATTGGTGCCGCTGCTCCTTCTAGAAGTACCTAAGCTCATTTCTTAGACTCGCGATTAGCGAAAACATTGACAAAAGCGCCATTCGGCGCTTTTGTTGGTTTACGAAAGGAGGCACATCGTGATTCACGTTGTGACCGGAACGAGTATTCGCGAGAATCAGCTCATCAACTTTGGTTTCATTCTTCAAGCGCTCGGGTGGGAGAAAGGCTTTTCCCTGCTCTCGTTTCCCTATGGGTACGTGAAGTTCAAAGAGGGTGCCTGGGGTATCTGGGTGGGAGCGCGCGGCAGACGAATTCTCGCGGCGGAGAATGTTCGCCACATTGAGGAGGTCTTTCCGTGTCTGCCTCCGTCGGTACTCCTCATGTCGCGAGAGACGGCGGACCGCTTTGTTCCCATAGCACGGGAGCACGGCGTCGCCGTCGAGGTTCACCATACCGGTCGCGAGCTCTCGACGGACGGGCTCTAGAGCGCGCAGAGGGAGTCCTCCCTCTGCGCGCTAATTGTTTTTATGCAGAAAAAATCGAGAGTTTTTGGGGATTATTTAACTGATGTAGGTTCTCGTTCGACAGACTCCAGCGAACAGTAATAAGTCCCCGTATGTATTGACAAAGGCACGAAAAGGTGCCTTTATTGTTTTACTGTTCTTATCACAACAAGGAGGTGCGCCATGTTACGTAGGTAGCCTTTATTCTTGAACAACTGACGCTGCACCTTGCAGTACATGGCTCTCTCTGGAGAGAGGGGTGCGGCAGAACCGCACACCCATCGAAGGAGAAGTCATGAAGGCTTCAAGCACGAGCACGAGCAACGCCCGTCTCCGCTGGTCAACCGAGGAGGTCGAGCGCCGCCGCAGGGAGAAGGCGAAGGTCCTGGCGCAGTACATCAGCCCCTTCCGGGGCGGCCAGGTCCACATCGTGCAGTGGGGTGCCTACGCCGTTCGCATCCTCGGGGAGATCGAGGAAGCTTGCGTGGAGGACGACATCTGCGTTCTCCGCGTG
>CAZOFN010000016.1:10575-13148 GCA_964579195.1 uncultured Candidatus Saccharibacteria bacterium
TTTCTCGCCGTGAGGCGCGTCCGTCAAGGGAGGCGCGACCGGTTGGAGCCGTGGCAGCTTCTCACGGCAGTCACGCGTCTCGAGTTCAACGTCCGGATGATGGGCGAGCTCGAGTGGGGCAGCTCCCGCCTCGGCTTCGCCTATATCGACGATGGTGAGCTCAAGCTGGATCGCTGCCACGTGGCACTTCACCTCCAGTGTGATCCGGTCGATCCCTGGCAGTAGTAACACCGGGGCGGTGGGGAGAGTTCCCCCCCCCGCCCCGTTCTCATTTTCATAAAAACTGCAGCCGCGTCTATGGAGTTTTACTATGTATCTATGACCAAAAACTCTCTTATCAATGCTCTCGCGGCGTCGCTCTACATCGTTGTCGTTGCGTTCGTTATGTATTACGGCCCCAAACTGGCGAGTGAGGAAAAAGAAACTATTCTCATTCCGATTGCCGTGATTTCACTCTTTACCCTTTCGGCGGCTGTCATGGGGTATCTTTTTCTCTCGCAGCCCATCGAGATGTACTTCGCGGGGGAGAAAAAAGAAGCTATCAGCCTTTTTTTAAAGACAGTCGCTATCTTCGCCGGCATTACTGCCGTTATTCTCATCTTCCTCTTTTTGAGAACATTTTTAAGCGTTTGAAGCCCAGTCTCTCCAGTTTACAAACATGGCACATCGTGCCATGTTTGCCTTTGGAGGAAGCTTCCTCCGCGCGCTACGCTCACTTTCGAATTACATTTGAAAGAGATTCCACGCATGACGCATGAGCGTCTTATTGAGGATTTGGTTGAACGCGGGTATTTGAAAACGCCGCGGATTATTGATGCGTTCAACGCAGTTGATAGAGTACACTTTGTCACTCCCGAGTATCATGAGATGGCCTATGCAGATACCGCACTCCCCATCGGGTATGGCGCTACGATTTCACAATCCGCGACAGTGGCTTTCATGCTCGAGAAGCTGGCTCCAGAGGTTGGTGACAAGGTTCTCGACATCGGTTCCGGCTCCGGATGGACATCGGCGCTCCTTGCTCACATTGTCGGAGAGAAAGGACACGTTTTCGCTGTTGAGATTATTGAAGATTTGACTAAACGTGCACGGAGGGTTATTGACGCGCATTATCCCACACTCAATCCCCGCATTACCTTCATTTCACAAAACGCCGTCGGCGGACTTCCCGACGAAACACCATTTCAGCGTATTACTGCAGCTGCTGCGCTTACTCATGAGATTCCGATGGCTTGGAAACAGCAACTGGCCATTGGCGGCAAAATTGTTGCTCCACTCCTGGATTCGATTGTTTCCATCGAGCGCACTTCCGAGGCAGAATATGAAGAGGACGTATTCCCCGGATTTGTGTTTGTCCCATTTCAAGATGACAGGTAGTGAAGGTGAACGAGAAAAATTGCCAGAGACTGCTCCTTTAAGGTTGCATATTTTGATTTTGGGAGTAGTGAGTATGGTTCTTGGCTGGTTTTCGTATGAAATCTACCTGCCACACACGGCCTACTCCGGCGAAAAAGCAGTTGAGATTTCACCGGGGCTTGGCTCACGGAGCATCGGGGAGCTTCTCGAAGAGAATGGGTTTATTCAATCCAAGTGGGCGTTCGTTACCTATGCCACGTTGAACAATAAGGCATCCAGTCTGAAACCCGGCGTTTATGTATTTTCGGAGGAGAGCACGATTGCCGAGATTCTCGAACAGCTCGTGAAGGGGGAGGAATTCCCCAATGAACGGTTTTTAGTCATTCCCGAAGGGTGGAGTCTCCGCGACATTGGGTCTTATCTTGAGCGAAATGGTATCACCCAAGCAGAAGAGTTTCGGGAGATTGCAGGGTTTCCGGCGCTCGACTATCGAGTCGCCGATGTCAGCGTGGCACCGAAAGATTTTTCGAATGAATTCGCGTTCTTAAGAGAAAAATCGAATGCGGTGGGATTGGAAGGATATCTATTTCCCGACACGTATCGCGTGTATCGAGACGCCTCTCTCGAGGACATCGCTCGTAAAATGCTTGCCAACTTTGACAAGAGGTTTACTGCCGACATGCGGCGTGCCGCGGCTCTGCGAAAGCGAACTGTGTTTGAAGTTGTGACTATGGCATCCCTGATTGAAAAAGAGGTGGTAAATGAAGATGATCGTCGCGTTGTTTCGGGAATTTTATGGAAGCGGCTTGAGCGTGGTATCCCGCTGCAAGTGGACGCAACACTGGTGTATATTCGCGGGCATAACGACACGCCGCTCACGAGTGCCGATAAGGCGTTAAACTCTCGGTTCAATACATATCGGTATCTCGGCTTGCCGCTCGGTCCCATTGCCAATCCCGGGCTTTCTGCAATTCAGGCGGCACTGAACCCAAAAGAAAGCTCGTACCTCTATTATTTGTCTGCCCGCGACGGCCGGACGATTTTTTCAAAAACACTAGAAGAACACAACGAAGCAAAAGCGGAATACTTGCGTTGATAGAGTACGCGAGGCGTACTTGTGAAAGCAAGTCGTCCCGTCTCCGCGCCGACCCGCTTCGCCGGAGCTTCAGCGAGGCGAGGCTATATTGGAAGAGGGAGGCAGTGAGCTTCGCTCCCGT
>CAZOFN010000017.1:0-4089 GCA_964579195.1 uncultured Candidatus Saccharibacteria bacterium
CACCGAGAAGGACAAGGAACGGGTGCGGCGCGCGTTCCGAACGACCGGGAAGCAGTTCTGGGGTATCGGCGGCCTCGCGAAGGTTCCGATCCCGCCGGAGCTTGTCGCGATCCGGCAGACGCTCGCGCTTGCGGTTGACACCTCACTCTTCACCGCCGAGCACATCCGGCGCGGGTTCAGGCTTGCGAACTTCCTCTTCGGGAGAGACCGCACCGTGGCCTGCGCTGAGTTCCTGCCAGCACCGGACCAGCCCGCGGCGATTGTGCTGAACAAACTGGAGGTCCAAGACGAGAGCTTCATCTACACGTTCTGGCACTCGGAAGAGTGCTCGAACGCAGGGGGAGGCGAAAAGAGAGACGCGTCGCGCCCAGTCGCAGCGACGCCACCACCTCCGCTGCCTGCCGAGCGCGGCGGCCTAGTCATCGCAGCCGCACCTCCGCCGCCAGTGCCACCGCCGAGGAAGACCATCCGGACCGCAGCCCTCGATGACACCGTGACCCTTCACGGCTACTACGTGAAGCTGAACGAAGTGACGAAAGATCTCTGGCGCGTCGAAGGGCGGCAGAATCGCGACCAATCTGAACAGCTACTGCAAGCACTCGCGGACGGGCGAGTCCAGCTCTACCAGTGGACGAAGCCCGGTGAGTGCCCAACAATCACCTTCGGGTTCCTCGAGGCCAACTACGATGCGGTCCGCAGTACCGCTATCCAGGTGGAGGCAGATGGAGAAGTCGTCTCCGATCCACCCCGGCTGAACGCGTCCACGAACGCCGTCGTGCAGCCGACCTGCAAGGGCCACGTGAAGGTGACCGTGCCGCGCACGCTCTACCAGACACAGGAGAAGCGGGCGCGCATGGCAGTCCAGGGCGATCCGCGGCTCAGTATCCGCTATCCGCCGTCGCGCCGCGTCACTTCGTGCTCCGGCAGAGGAGACGACGCCAAGACCTGCGGCAGGAGCAAGCCGTGGGCCGCTGATACAAGCGAGTTCTACGCCAGGGTATACCGGAATGACCCTGCGCGAAACATCGAGTACTTCTTCGTGATCGAGTAGAGGAGCGGGAGAGCGCGCACGCGCGCTCTCCCGCCCAAAAACTTTCCATACACATGCCAAACCCATTCACATTAAGAAAACTGAATATCTCTAACGTCGCTTTATTTCTTGTAGTTTTTATACTCATTTTTGCGATGGGACATTTTGGTGTTTATGATCTTTTTAAAATTCACCTTACGCACATCGCGCATGCCGAAGGTGATGGCGGTGATGGTGGCGACGGTGATGGCGGAGCTGGAGGGTCTGGTGATGGCGGTGATGGCGGAGCTGGGGATGCCGGAGTAGAAGGAACCGGAGATGCTGGGATAGGTGGCGCGGGCGATGCGGGTGTAGGCGGTGTAAGTGATGCTGGCGCAGCCGCGCCCGATGCTCCTGCCGGCCCGCCGGGTGAGGAAGCGCAACCTGTCGGGCCAGAAGGACAACCTCCCGCATCGCCACCGACCGCGCCGCCCGGGTTTCCGGCACCCCCAGCGCCGCCCGGACCACCACCGGGCGAACCACCGGGTGCACCGCCAAGTGGCGGCCCGCCGGGAGGGCCCGGCAATCAGCCCTTCCCTGGCGTTTGTCTTGACCAGCAAGCCTTAAACTACGGCGGGCCGCTCCCCTGTCTTTATCCGCCAAGTTCCCTCAGCGTTGGAAGACGTGATATCACGCCGCTTGCTTCGATTTTTCTCTCACAAGTTCCCTTCACCGGCGTTCGAGATACTTTCAACTCCTTCATATATATTCTTGCAATGCTTGCCATAACTGGCATCGGCACATACCAGCTCACTATAAAACCTTCGATATCTCACCAAGATATATTGAAAGAAATAAGAGAGAAACTATTTCGCTTTTCTCTTCCGAAATTTTCTCATCGCCAAAAGCAAGCTCACCGTTCCCAAAGGCACCCCAAGACAAAACCTGCAGCAATTGTTTCGGCCGCCGACATTTTTGGCATTGGTTCCGACGAAGAACTGGCACGCATACTTTCTACCGCACTTGCCAAGGGCAAGCACGGTCCGGTACGCGCCTGTATCAACATTTTGGAACGGCACGGAATATCACCGGAACGACTCCTAAAGTCAAGAGATTGCGAAATTATTAATGCGTAATGTATAGTAATCACCCATGAACGAAGCAGTTGCGAATCGAACCATCAGACTTCTCGCGCTCGTCGGAGCGGCAGCCATAATCGTCTTGGTTATCGGACTCGCTGCGAAACTCCTGCAGGGTCCGATAAAATCTTTAGCCTCGCTCTTTTCCGCCATCTCACTGACGCGCGAGCGCATTGTGCTGGAGATAAGTCCCTCTTCCGTTTTTTCGGGAGAGCAGTTTCTTCTTGCCTGGAAACACGAGAAAAGGGCCGAAGAGGGAATCTACGACTTCTCCTATCCATGCCACCCCGGTCTCTCAATCACAACGGAGGAGAAAGTGATTCCTTGCAATAGCGCCTATTCAGTAACCGGTAGAACCAACCTTCCCCTTACCGCAGAACTGAAGGAAGGGGGGTCCAGCGATGTTCCCTTAACGATTGCATTTACGCCGGAGGAAGCCGACCGCCCCTCCATCTCTTCGACAGAAAATGTCACCATCGTCGCAGGCGAGCCATCAGCTACGACTACCCCACGTACGGGAACACCCACCGGAGGAGGCAGATCAACCGGCCCGACATTCGGTCAGGGTACAACTACCACCATCCCAATTTCGCCCGCACCCCGCATTAACCCGAGCGGCGTTCCCGACCTGAAAGTTGAAATTGTTGGTATCGGTGTTCTTCTCCGAACCGCAACTTCGACAACCGAGGTCTTTGTCGCAAGAAATACCATACTGCAGGGAGAAAAAGCTGCAATTGTGTTTGATGTAAAAAATGTGGGTGACAACATCTCCGGCGAGTGGAAGTTTTCCGCCCAGCTTCCCATCTCCGGCGGCAACTTTGTCTCCGATATGCAACCCTCACTCGCTCCGGGGAACGGCGTTCGTTTCACGATTGGGTTTGAAAACTTGAACAATGCCGGCTCGAATACCGTGACAATAACCGTTGACCCGGAAGCTAAGATTTGGCGCGACCCGAATCGCTTAAATAACAATATCGCCGTGACCGTACAGCGCGGCTACTAGAAATCATTTCTAAACCCTCTTTCGTCGCGAAGTGATTCTAAAAAGTGAACGGCCCAGCGAGAAGCGCTGGGCCGATGGGGGTGGAGGCGCGAACCTCCAGCTACCGCGATCAAGCGGCCAAGGGCGGGCTCTCCATGTCGCGAACTTCGCGACGATGGACGAGGATCTCATCCCCCACGCGGTCGCGGGGGACACCGCGTGCATCATCCGCCCTGATCGTGACGAGGAACCTCCCGCCGGAGATACTGCAGCGGAGCTCGAGCGGGCACCCCGCCGGGAGGCCGTACCCGGCCTCCTTCAGTACCAGGAACTCCCGGGGCATCCAGCCCGGGTCGGGGCAGCGGCCGAATTCATCTCGAGAGAAGTCGTGCGCGTTGTCCACGATTAGTTACTCCTTTGTCATTGGGGTTTAAGTCATCCCCTTCCCACGAAAAAGCGGAGAGCGTACATCTCCGATTAAATCAAAATTAAAAGATTTGTCTACCCCCACTCTTTGACCTCAAGCCCCTTCCGCGCCGCCTCTTCCTGAGCAGCCTGCTTTGACGGCCCCTCGCCCCCTGCTACAAGTTCCTGCCCTAAATAGACTCCAATGACAAAATGTTTGTCATGGTCCGGCCCCCACTCGCGAATCACCTCATAGGTCGGCGTTACGCCAACCCGCTCCTGCGCTTCCTCCTGAAAGAGTGACTTTGGATCCCTGTGCAGGCGCTTCTCAAGAACCATCTCCAACTTTGGTATTACAAAAGAAATAATGAAGCGCTTTGCCGATTCATATCCCTGGTCAAGGTACAGAGCCCCCACAAATGACTCAAAGGTATTTGCGAGAATGTACTGCCGTGCTCTTCCGGTATCGCGCGCCTCACCGCGAGAAAGCAGCAAAAAGTCATTGAACTTGAGATCCGTTGCTACATCGGCAAGCATATTGGAATTCACGAGAG
>CAZOFN010000017.1:4099-5978 GCA_964579195.1 uncultured Candidatus Saccharibacteria bacterium
ACAAGCTCGAGCACCGCATCACCCAAAAACTCAAGGCGCTCGTTATGCCCTGTCCCCAAAGATGGGTTTTCATTTAAATACGAGCGATGCGTAAAAGCCTGCTGTAGCAGCTGTTTATCGTTAAAATGTATATCGAGAGCCTCTTCCAGCTTGGAAAAGTGTTCCATATCTCCTGCAAGAATCAGAAATCAAGAATCAGGAATCAAGGGGGAATCCCTTCATGCATAATTCTCAATCCAGATGCTTAATTCTTAATTCTTTTTTTCCTTTTCGTGCCTTGATGGGTGCTCCTTGCCCGGCTCCCCGATTTCCCGATACACCGTCCCGAGGACCCCGTTGATAAACCGCGATGATGAGTCGCTGCCGAAGGACTTTGCAAGCTCAATAGCCTCGTTAATCGCAACTTTTGGCGGAACCTCCTCCCGATTCCCAAACAACAATTCGTAGAGCCCCAGCCGGAGAAGATTCCTGTCGACTGCCGTGATCATGTCAATCGGCCACTCTGGCGCGGCCCGCTCAATAATTGCATCAAGCTGAGCAAGATGCTCATGCACTCCGTTTACGAGCCGCCAGATAAAATCAACATCCTCGAGACCAGGACCGAACTCCGCGATATTTCGCTCAACGATATCCTTCAGTCCACCGGGCAGTTTGCCGTTAAAGTCCCACTCAAAAATGGACTGCATCGCAATGCTTCGTGAAAGGTGCCGATTCGCCATTACGGCAAGTCTAAAGGATAAAGTCCAAAGTATAAAACATCATCCATTATACACTGAAGAAACTCAGCCTTCAGCCTTTATACTTCAGACTTCTACTTATGGGAGAGTTCTTCAGCCGAAAGTTCCTTACCAGAAGCTTTAGCCTCCGCTTCGTGTTCGTGGAGTTCCTTTTCTTTTTTCTTTCGCTCCTTTTTGTCAAGCTTTACGAGAACGTCAACAACCTGACGGCCTTTGTACCAGCCACAGTTGGCGCAAATGGTATGAGGGTAAATTTGGGTGCCGCAATGTGAGCACTTGGCGAGTGCTTTTGGTTTCAGTGCGTGGTGGGAGCGGATACGATTCCGCTTCCCCTTCGTATGCTTCATTCGGACTACCATGGTGCAAGAATCAAGAAGTAAGAATTAAGAATCAAGGATTACAAAAATGACTGATGAAGAGTATCAAACTTTGCCGATTTTGACAATAAACAAAAGGTGGTGAGTGGGAAACCGAGTCTCTACGCGCCACTTCACGAAAGTTCCAACGAGCCTTTTCAATTTTCGAACTTCGGGGACGAAGGGGGCACCCGCCGAGAGAAAATTGGAAAGGCGAGCGTCTTCAATGCTGGAAGAGGATTAGTCGTGAGAAAAATCGAATGCAAGCGGCGTCTAGCGCTTTGACATAATCGAGCGCTTGTAAACATCGAGGTGCTCTAACGCAATCCCCGTACCTTTTGCGACACAGAGCAATGAATCTTCAGCCAAATGTGTCGGGATCCCAATTTCCCTTTGTATTAAAACTTCAAGATTTCGAAGCAGTGACCCCCCGCCCGTCATCACAATCCCGCGGTCCATAATATCCGCGGAAAGCTCCGGCGGCGTATCATGGAGCACTGCCTTAATCGCGCGCATCATCTCCTGAAGCTCTTCCTCAATCGCCGATGTCACCTCCGATGAGGAAATGGTAATGGTTCGCGGAAGGCCGGTCAGCAAATCACGCCCTCTTACATCCATCTCCTCGTCTTCATCCAGGCGAACAGCACTACCAATCTGAATTTTAACTTCCTCAGCCGTACGATCGCCGATCGCCAGGTTATAGTGCTTCTTTATATATTCGGCAATTGCCTGATCAAGTCGGTTGCCGGCAACCTTTACTGAAGTAGAGGCAACAATGCCGCCCAA
>CAZOFN010000017.1:5988-9264 GCA_964579195.1 uncultured Candidatus Saccharibacteria bacterium
CCCAAAGAAATTACTGCGACATCAGTGGTGCCTCCGCCAATATCAATAATCATGTGTCCCGCCGCCTCATTGATAGGAATCCCGGCGCCAATGGCGGCCAGTACCGGCTCCTTCACTACATAGGCGGCCTTTGCACCGGCATGCACCGCCGCCTCAATCACGGCGCGGCGTTCTGTCGAGGTGACTCCCGCGGGCACCGAAACCATAACCTCCGGCCGTATAAACTTCACCCACCCTGAAACTTTGGAGATGAAGTACTTCAGCATGGCCTCGGTGACGCGGTAGTCTGCAATCACGCCGTCCCGCAAGGGCCGATATGCCACAATAGTATCCGGTGTTCTCCCAATCATCTCGCGCGCCTCATTCCCTACGGCAAGTACACGGTTATCCTCCGATGAAATCGCAACAACGGAAGGCTCATTAATAACTACACCGCGGCCGGGTACAAACACAAGCGTATTCGCCGTTCCGAGATCTATGCCGATTTTTCGTACAAACATTGATAGAGAATTAAGAAGTATGAATTAAGAATCAAGCAATTTCCATTCGCTTAATTCTTACTTCATAATTCCTGATTCAGTCGCTGGATGTCGGCGCCAAGCGCTTTTAAACGCTCATCAACCCGTTCATAGCCTCGGTCAATATGGTACACATCCGTCAAAATTGTCTCGCCGGTGGCAACTAATGCTGCAATAACAAGTGTCATTCCCGAGCGGACGTCCAAGCTTGAAATTGTTTTTCCATACAGAGGCGTCGGTCCCACGATAATAGCGCGATGCGGGTCGAGGATGGTGGCATTGGCACCCATTTTGGAGAGCTCATCAAGGTACTTCAAACGGCTCTCGTACATCCATTCCTGAATGAGCGTCTCGCCGGCTGCCTGGGTGGCAAGCACGGAAAACGGGGGCACCTGGTCAGATAACAACTTTGGGAAAAGACCGGATTGAATCCGAAAGCCCTTATAGGGGTGTTTTGGTTTTCCTACTAAAAGGTCCGTTCCGGCCATGCGGTATTCTACCCCCATTTTCTCAAGCTGCAAGAGTGTCGCATCAAGATACTTCGGCTCGACATTGCGAATGACAAGCTCGGAGTGAGTAGCTGCAGCCAGTGCGGCAAAACTGGAAACCTCGATTTCATCAGGATTTACCGAATAGGTAGCTCCGTGAAGCTTTGCGACACCCTCAACTTCAATCACGCCGATCCCCTTCCAGCGCACCCTTCCGCCCATCGTGTTCAAAAGCCTCATCAGCTCCTGAACGTGGGGCTCACACACGGCAAGGTGAATTTCCGTAGTGCCGGGGAGTAGTACTGCCGCCAGCATGGTATTTTCTGTCGCCGTTACACTCGACTCTTCGAGGATGACAACGCCCGCCTTCATAGCTTTGCCGTCAAGAAAAATCGCTCCATTTTCGAGAACGTGAACACCAAGCTTTCGAAGCGCCGCAAGGTGTGTCAAAAGCGGCCGTGCGCCAATGGCGTCCCCCCCTGGGTACGGCAAAGCGGCTTTTCTCACTCGAGAAAGGAGCGCGCCAGAAAGGAGAAAAGAGCCGCGCAGCTTTCCAGAAAGCTCGGCGTTCAATTCATGCGAACGAAGATCGGCTGCCATAATTGAGAGTCTCTGCGCTGCCCGGTCCCACTGCGTTTTAGCCCCCAACGATGCGACGAGCTGTACCATGACCGATACGTCGGAAATATCAGGCACATTCTCGAGCACCATTTCTTCATCAGTGAGGATGGCAGCAGCAATAAATGGCAGGGCTGCGTTTTTCGAGCCGGCAACGGTGACTACTCCGGCGAGCGGCTGTCCGCCGCGAATCTTAAAAAATTCTCCAGTCATCCCACAACGGAAGCATTATAGCCCAAATTCCTCGCGCCGTCTGCGAGAAAGCATTCATGGAACGCACATGCATGTGCGCCTTGAGAGGGGGGCCGATTTCCTATATGGTACATACGCCATGAGAAAGTCTGTCCGCCGGACACTGTTTTACTCCATGACTGCCGCCTTTGTCGTGGTAACACCGATTGTCGTGCTCTATGCGGTCGGTTATGGCGTTGATCTGACGGAACGAAGTCTCACACGCACCGGAGGTTTTTTTGTAAAAACGAATGTCACGGGCATTACCGTCTTTGTTGACGACGAAAGGAAAGTCGAAACGAATTTCATTACGCGGGGAGCTCTCATCGCGGGGCTTCCGCCGGGACTCTATGCCGTGCGCATTGAAAAAGAAAGATACATTCCCTGGCGAAAGTCTATTGAAATTCAAGAGCAGGTGATTCAAGAGTTTCGTTCGGCAGTCCTTGTTCCTGCAGAGTTACAACCCACAACTGTCTTCGAGGCCGCAACCTCAACGCTCGGGAACCCCATAGCGCTCATCCCAAGTCCTAATGGCTCACCGATACTTTTGGCTACAGAAGATACCGGCAAATCGCTCATCTGGCTGATACAAAAAGAGGGCGTTGCCCGCCTTCTCCTCTCTCGGAAAAGAGAAACATTTCGATCCGCCACATGGAATGCAGCGGGGGATCAAGCACTCATCGAGCACCGGTCGGGAGCGGCGCGCACATGGAGTATGTTCTCAGGAGAAACAAATACCGTTCAGCCGTTATTCCCAAACCCCGTCATTCGATTCACGGGGAGAACGGCAACCAGTACGGGAACACTCTCCCGAGCAGCGGTAAAAGAGGTACATTTAGACGAAAATGAACGCTGGTATGTACTTGCAAGCAGCACGGTGTACCAGTGGGAGCAGGACACCAACACTGCCCGTACCGTTCTGGAAAATATACATTCATTTTCTCCCCTCGAAGGCAAACTTCTTTTCGTGACAGAAAGCGGTTTTATCGCCGAATCGAGCCTCGAAGGAACAGAGATCCAGATACTCGACCGGCCCGGGTTTTTTATGGACAACGTGCCATTTTCGTTCATGAAATCACAAACAGGCATTCGGGCGATTCTCGACAGCGCCGGCGGCCTTTACGTAGAAAATACCGAACTCAAGCGCTTCATCCCAAGCCAGGGAAGCGCCCGCGCAAAACTTGCGAAAAGTCGCGATGTACTCGCATCTTCAGTCGGGAGCATCCTGCAGACCGTCATACTTGCTGATGAAACCAGGCAACCATTCCGAAAACGATACACCAAGTCGCGCGTGATTGATGCGGTCGTGCCGATTGCCGACTTTATCTGGCTAGGGGAGGATGCAACACACATCGTTTTCACTACCGAGAAGGGGGTATTCCTCACCGCAGAGGATGCGCGCTTCGGCTCGAACACCGTCA
>CAZOFN010000017.1:9284-10170 GCA_964579195.1 uncultured Candidatus Saccharibacteria bacterium
GGGGCATATCGTATCGCCACCGTTCCCGGCTCTCCGAACAGTTTTTATCTCGCAAACGACAAGGCGGTTGAGAGGATTTCGATTGAGTAGCCCACGAATGAACAGCTCACGGACGCGGAATGCACAAGCGCCCACGACGGATGACCGTCGTGGGCGCGTTTTCTCGCCGCTGCCTGCATGCGGGTTATCCCGCAAGCAGCCGGTACAGACCGAATAGCGCGACGGCGGCAACAAATAGGGCTGCCACGACTATACCCAGGTCATCCGGCATAGACATCCTCCGGCATCGTCGAGTCCGTTTGGCACACGTTCGTGCCTCATAGCACCACTATCCCTCGCATGCGAAAAAAGACAATTCACAACTTGTGAGATGTCGTTTCAAAAACGAAACGCCGCAGAGGAGGAAGGTCTCCCCTGCGGGTGCGTCTTGCGCGGCCGACGTTCAGCGCGGCTTGCGGCGGCGGAACAGCGCCTCAAGCACTTCACGTGCACGCTGAAGTTCCGCGCCCCGCCGACCGGAGACGAGTGCGAAGATCTTCTCGGCCTCCTCACCCGGTGCGGACTCTCCGTCACGGTAGTCGGTGAGGTCACGCAAGTGAACGCCGAGTGCCTCCGCGACACGGTAGAGGGTATCAATCGAAGGCGACTTCTCTCCTCGCTCGACCTCGCCGATGAACTTCCCCGAGAGGCCAGCACGCTTGCCAAGCCGCTCCTGGGAAAGCCCCCGTTGTTTCCGTAACATCTTCAGTCTCCTGCCGAGGAACTTCCGAACGGGCTTCACGGCTCGCTCGCTAGTCATCATGCCCTCCCACAAGAGAGTAGGTACCATCGGCAAATTCATTATCATAAAAACAGATACATGTCAATAATCCGTGACGAATTCCTC
>CAZOFN010000017.1:10180-13115 GCA_964579195.1 uncultured Candidatus Saccharibacteria bacterium
ACGAGAACGCCGCGGGAGAGAACTTCCTCCCGCGGCGTGATCCCGAAGAGCTAACGCGAACGTGACCGGGCTACGCGAACCTGCGGACGAACGCGAGTGACGGCGTAAAGGGTCGGAGTGCCGCCACGCGCTGGCGCGCGATTTCGCGAGGATCCAGCATCGCCGGCGTGATTCGTCGCGAGCCGAGCACGAGCGGCACGAAGTCGTTGACCTGCGGCGGCATGAACCGCTCCTCCCCGCTAGTCGCTTGCCGGAGAAGGCTCACCAGACGAGCGAGCCGCTCGCTCGTGAACTGGTGGATGCGAGAATCCTCCTCGCCCTCTGCGGCGACCGGCCAGACGCAGGTCGTGTTCGGGTTGCCGAGAGCAATGAGCTCGGTCATGACGATGACCGCCCACGGCGTCGCTGCCCGCGGCTGGAGAGCATCCTCCCACGGCACGTACAACTTGCCGGCATCGAATGCTTGCAGCTGCTGCGAACCCGCCTTGGCCGGGTCCTGGCCGCGATACTGCCTCCAACGGAACACAAGTGTCCTGAGGTACAAGGTTTGTCCCCTTTCTAAGGCCCCATAGGGCAGGTTAACATCGGGTAAAAATCCTTTAGCATAAAATATAAAAAATGTCAATATTGTTGAACTTGCTATCTCTGGCGCTTTGCTTCACGCTCCGCCACCTCGTCTTCATCCATGCCAAAGTGGCGCGCGACTTCGTGCCATACCGTCCCCCAGACAATCGCGCGAACCTCCTCTCGAGTATCCGCCTCTCGTAAAATCGGGCTTCGGAAAATCGTGATTTTGTCGGGCAACACTCCCCCGCCGTAATCCCAGCGCTTGATTTGTGGGATACCCTCATAGAGTCCAAAAAGTGTTTCATCATCCCCGATACCGTGCGCCGCGAGCTGAGTCTCGGTTGGTTCACCTTCAATAACGACTGCGACGTTATCGAGCTTCCGCAAAAATTTTCCGGGAATCGCGCGAATTCCCTCTCGCACCAAATTTTCAAACTCCTCATCGGAAACGGAGGTCATAAAAAAATATTCGACCGCGTAAACAAATTACCATATAAACACGAATACGCAAAAACTATGATGCCCCAGAAACAAACGGAAATCGATCTTCCTTTACCGTGACGCCATAGCGTGTAACCGTAGAGAGAAGTATGAAGAGTGAATAAGAAACGAGGAAACAGAAATCTATTCTAATGTTCTCAAGAATTTGAGAATAGTTTTACCGCGCGGCGATACTGCGTGGCGCACAGCGTTCTTTTCGTTCCGCTTCAAAATCAACCCCGCAATCGCCAGTCGGCGAAGATGCTCCGAGGCGGTCTTAAAGTTAATCTCGAGCGCCTCGGCAACTTCTTGCACTGAGAGCTCCGGTGATTTTTCTAGCAGCGTCAGCATCTCAATCCTCCGATGATTCGAAAATCCTCTTACGATTCGTTCCAAATGCCTGTACTTCATAACTTCACACTACCATATCTCGACTTCTATTCTCAAATTCTTGAGAATTTGAGAATAGTTTAAGAAATTTATACTTCATGACTGCATGCTATCACACAACAATTTTCATTCTTAAGTCCTTAAGAACTTAAGAGTGGGGGCTTCGGGAGGCTGACAGAAAGAGCCGGGGACCTCCCCGGCTGGTCAGCATGCGCCTGAAGGCGCTTATGCATCACTCCGCAGCAGCCATATCAACAGCTTTACGATACACTCGATGCATTCAAGGCAGACAAGGAGCCACTCAAGGTACTCCATAGTCCCACCTCCTGATGAAGTTCGCTGCCGGCGGTCCTGGGTTCGTCCGCAATGAACGTCCCACCCGCAATATACTAAAACTTCGATACCATGCCTCGAAGTTTCTTAGGACAGGGTAGCTCGAAAAAAGTCACGAGGTCCGAAAATCTATAAAACGGCAGCGGTACTTGTCGCGCCACTCCGCGGGAGGCAGCACGCGCTCGTTGTATTTTCCCATTGAAGGCCAGTTAGCCTCTGAAACTTTGACCGAACCGTCGAGAAGCACCTGCTCAACAAAAGCGACATGTCCCGTCTCATTCATCGCGGGAGTTCTAAATCCGGTGGTAAAGCTCATGGCGCACCCTGCCTTCGGCTCGGTCAAAATTTTATATATGCCGTTCCGCTCAAAAATCGCCGCCCACCTTCCGCCGTGGCGCGGCCGGTCGGCCGGCCAGCGAATCACAATCCCCATCCGTGCTGCGCGGTACTGCACGTACTCGGTACACTGGAGCTCCCAGCCATTTTTACCGCCGCCGAATTCATCTTTGATGATTTTTCGGAGTTTAATCGTGTTTGAGTCATTCGCCATGTTGGCAATGCCGATTCTAAACTGCGGCAAGTCTGCCGAGGCTTCCTCCCGCGCCTCTGGCGCGGGAGGTTTTGTCTCCGAAAGATAGGCAGAGCTTACCCAACCTTGTTTTCCATCATATTGAACGTTAAACCACTTTCCCTGTTCTCCGCGAACTAAGACTTTCGTTCCGAGCGCTAGCGTATCAATCTGGTTTCCATCCTTAATCTCCGGTGCCGAGCGCACTCGCAACCCAATCTCCGAGTTTACATACAACTCCTGCACCCGAAACGCCGGCACCACTTCCGGCCCCCGCTCCACCGTAATAGCCGGCACTGGCGTGGTAGCTGTCGAAACTGGCTGCACCGGCTTCCTCTCCCTCAACTTCGCCGCCAGTGAATCCAGCAGCGCTTTTAGCGATTCAAGAAATTGCATATTCCGTAAAATTATTTTTTAATGACTAACTGAAGTAATAATTACTTTTTATAAAGAACAAAATGTGGTAACTTATCTAATCCTACATAATTAAACATCCAATAATTCGCTCGTCTTGCTTTCGGAGACAGTCGATGTTTTTTAAGATTTTGTTTCGGCACAAAGGGATAAAACCTTATTTCTTGGTGAAACCCAACCTTG
>CAZOFN010000018.1:0-12290 GCA_964579195.1 uncultured Candidatus Saccharibacteria bacterium
GCCGAGAAAGGAAGAATTTTATCCATGAACCTCGGTAAATCGGCGTGGTCAACCAGGAAAACCTCGGGACCCTTCCCGGCCGCAAGTGCATTCAAAAGATTAATTTCATAGTCCTCTCGCGGACGAGCCTCAATGGTGAGGACAACCCCGGGAAATCGCGCGCGCCAAATGTTCGCAGCCCGCTGCATGACGTCCTCATATTCCGAAAACACCCAAACCGTAACATTCCCGGAGAGAGGGCTCTCCTGAAACGGCGAAATGATTCCCGTAAGCACGAGAATGGCGATCACCATGACAAGGAACGCGCCAATGCCTGCAACAAACTTGAAACGAGGCGACTGAAACATACCTAGGACACAAATACACTAATGTTCACGAATATCATGGATGGATAAACGTATTGGCGTAATTCGTGCATATTCGTGTATTGGTGGCGAGGTTATTGTTTTCTAAACAACAGGCCGTAGTGGTGCGACCCCGCCTCGAATTCACGATCAAGTATAAAACCCGAAGTTTCGATCAGTTCCTTCGCTTTTGCCTTTGGGATGCGCGCCTCCATAATGGGACCGCCGGGTGCTGTCGTCTGATCCCATTCGATTAGTGCGAGTGTCCTTCCCGGTTTCAGCACGCGGTACGCCTCCCGAAGAAGGGCATTCCGATCATCAACTTGGTGCAGAATTGAAGCGATCAATACAAGGTCAGCAATGCCGTCCTTCAAATGCGTGCCGTTCGGCTCCTCAAGGTCCGCCTGAATTGCATCCACCTGCAAAAGATGGATCATGCGCGACTGAGAACGAACCAGATCAACCGCCTGCGGCAGAATGTCGAATGCGTACACCTTGCCTTCAGCCCCCACCCGCCGGGCAAGCGGCGTAGTGTAATAGCCGGAACCGGAGCCAAAGTCGGCAATCACCCAGCCAGGTTGTACATCAAGATACGAGACTACCCGCTCCGGTGAGAGAAACTGCCCGTCCATGTATCTATTGTAGAAGCTCAAATGCCAAAGCTCAAATGTCAGGTCAATGTCTTAAATCCGAACGTAAAGAAGTTGAGATTTAGAATGTCGTGAACGAAGCCAGTGCATCGCCGGTATCGAGCCGGATGATGCGAACTCCCTGCGTTGCGCGGCCAAGCGTGGGAATAGCCGAGAGTTCGGTGCGGATTACCTGACCCTTGCGCGAAATCGCAATTAACTGTGACTCGTCCGGAAGCGTGACATGCGCGGATATTACCTCGCCGTTTTTCGGCGTCACCTTTGCCGTCTTGATGCCCGAACCGCCCCGTTTCTGGCGCTTGTACTGCTTCAAGGGAGTCTGCTTGCCGTATCCTTGCGAGGTGACGATCAAAAGATTTGCGCCCGTGTCGCGAATCACATCCATTCCGACTACTTCATCTCCTTTTTTCAGGCGCATCGCCCTAACGCCCGCGGCGGTCCGCCCCATGGCGCGCACGTCCTTTTCGGAAAATCGCACCGCCTGGCCCTTTTTCGTCACTGCAATGATATCACTCGTCCCGTCGGTAACTTTCACCCAGGAGAGTGTATCGCCCGAGTGGAGCGTCAGTGCAATAAGGCCTGAGCGACGCACCTCGGTAAAGGCATTCGCATCCACTTTTTTGATGACGCCGTCTTTTGTAAGCATCACGAGAAACCCCGCCTTGCCACGCGATCCTTTGGGCGCTGCCAGCACCGAGGTCACTAGCTCATTTTGATTCAGCGAAAGGAAATTAAAGATCGCCTTGCCCTTCGAAATACGCGACCCTTCCGGGATTTCATAGACTTTCGTGCGAAACACCTTGCCGGAGGAGGTAAAAAAGAGAAGATCGGCATGGGTGTTCGCCGAAATCAGATGCTCCACCACATCCTCTTCCTTGGTCTCCATTCCAATGAGGCCTTTGCCGCCGCGCTTTTGCACGCGGTATGTCTCCGGCTTTACCCGTTTGATATAACCGCCGCGCGTAAGGAGAACCAGCGACTCCTCTTCTGGGATGAGGTCTTCCTCGGCGAACTCCTTTACCCCCGTCTTCACAACACGGGTCTTTCGCTCGCCTGCAAACTTTTCCTTCGCCTCGATAAGCTCAGTCTTGATGACCTCACGGATCTTGGCGGGGTCTTTCAGCAGGCTCCCGAGATGTCTCGTAAGGTTAAGCTTCTCCTTCAACTCATCCTCAATTTTTTGGCGCTCAAGTCCCGCCAGCGTAGCTAGTCGCATCTCAAGAATTGCGACGGCCTGCTTTTCTGAAAGGCTGAACTTCTTCACAAGCTGCACTCTCGCATCATCTCGATCGGATGACTTCTTGATCGTATTGATTACAGCATCAATGTTATCGAGCGCCTTTTTTAACCCCTCCAGGATATGCGCGCGATCTTTTGCGCGTGTAAGCTCGAACTCTGTCCGCTTCGTTACGACAACCACGCGATGCTTCAGGTACTCCTCGAGAATTGATTTCAAGGAGAGGACCTGCGGCTGGATCCCATCAACGAGGGCGAGCATGTTCACGTGAAAGCGCTTCTCGAGGTTGGTATGTTTGAAAAGATTGTTAAGCACTTTCTGCGGGTAGCTGTCGTTTTTCAGATCAATTTCGATGCGCAGCCCATCGCGGTCTGAGGCATCACGGATGTCGCGGATGCCCTCAATGCGCTTCTCCTTCACAAGCTCGGCCATGGCTTCAATCATCTCGGCCTTGTTCACCTGATAGGGGATTTCCGTAATAATGATTTGCGCAGCATTTTTCTTTTCTACAATCTCGCAAACTGCGCGCATCAAAATTGAGCCTCTGCCGGTAGCATAGACTTCATGGATTTCCTTTTCGTTATAGATGATGCCGCTGGTGGGGAAATCGGGCCCTTTGATGTATTCGAGCAAATCCTCGGTCGTAGTCTTTGGATTCTCAATCAGGTGGCATACCGCATCCACTACTTCGCCCAAGTGATGCGGCGGAATGTTGGTCGTCATGCCAACCGCAATTCCGAGACTCCCATTTAAGAGAAGATGGGGGACTGCCGCCGGCAGCACTACTGGTTCTTTTTTGGTCGCATCGTAGTTATCAATAAACGGAACTGTTTCCTTCTCGATATCAGCAAGCATGGCGCCTGCGATTTCGGTCATGCGCGCTTCCGTATACCTCATTGCAGCCGCTCCGTCACCATCGATCGAATTATGGACAAAGATGCCGGATGCTAACGCGAAGTTGTGAGTTCCTTCAATCGTAAGATCATAGACGTCTTCCGTCTCTCTGAAATCCTCAATCTTAACAACGCGGTGATTTTGGGTAATCGTATCGAGAACCGATTCGATGTCATCGTGGAAATATTTATTGAGCGCTTTCTCCCAACGCGGGGCCGCGCCATAAGGGTACACTTTTGACCTTGTTTCTTCATACCGCAACTGATCAAGTGAAGAGAAACGTGTCAGGGTTTCCTTGCAGATGGTGAGGAATTTTAACCTGCCCGTCTGATTCGTGGTACGGCTTTTATTTGCTCTTACAATTTTTTCGTGCATCAAGGCCCGATACTCGTCTGTTTGCCAAAGGCGTTTCAGCGTCATGTGTAAGCGCTGACTAAACTCCTTTCTCTTTTCCGGATGTTCCCAGATATACCGAATATTCACCCTACTTAAGAATTGCCTCATCTTTTCGCGATAAGCCGGATCTTGCCAATTGGCTTTGTTCCTCTGCGAAAGAGCCTCTGCATGTTTTGCCTTATTTTGAGAACTAGACCAGTAGTTATTTCTACCAGCAGCAATTTTTGCGCGATACAGCGGATTCTCGTGCTGTACCTTAGCGTGTTCATAGTGAATGCGCCAATGCTCACCCCAATTGATGCGGACCACGTTACTAGGGTCGTTATTAAGCTTGTTAAAATCAACATGATGCCGAACACGACCCCCATTTTTCTTATATTTTTTGTGCGTAAGATTATAGTTGTCCGCCAAGTGGTGCGCGGGAACCCATTCGCCGGTCTTGTTCTGTCGAATCAATAGATAGCCTTTTCTTTGGATCCTGTCGGCTGTTTCAGAAATTTTCCGATAGAGAGGCATGAGAGATTCATCCGGCTGCAAATACTGCGCCTCTTTATAGGTACCATCACGAAGCATAAAGCGATGATCGGGGGTACATCGTATTTCCTCGTCGTTATCGAGTGTCACTCGAATGATTCGAGCATTTTCCTTGGTGAGCCGAGGGTGCTTGATTTCCGCAATTGAAATTAGACCTAGACCATTGACGGTATATGTATAATTCTTTTTCCCGGATTCATATTCTTGTACAAGATTTTCAAAGCTAAGATTTCTACCGTCGGTGAGTTTTACCTTCGTATCTTTTGTGAAGCAGCCAAAATTGCCTTGGCCGTCAATCAATGGATAGCGCATGGAAAAGTCCTGCCCCATGCGCACCATTGAGTCATAAATCGCCACATCGCCATGCGGATGGTACTTACCAAGTACCTCACCAACTACCAGCGCTGATTTTCTGAATTTTGCCTGACGCGTCAGTCCCAACTCGTGCATGGCATACAAAATCCGCCGGTGCACCGGTTTTAGGCCGTCCCTGACGTCGGGAAGCGCGCGCTGGACAATAACAGACATCGCATAGTCGAGATACGACTCCTGCATCTCCTCGACTATCTCCCGGTCCTTGATTTTCCCAATGTCAGCCATTGCTAATGTTTAAATATTGAAATATTACTTGATGAGGTCGCGGAACATTTGACCGACACTCGCCATGTTAAATCTGACCGCCTCTCCGAGAGCCGCAGCGCTTTTACGGGCTCGTTCACCAAAACTCTGACCAAGGTTTGGCTGACTCTCCTTGGGCTCCTCGACAATCGGCTCCACCGCTTCTCCCGCGCGAACAGCCTCCCATGTGCGCCAGATAGCCGAGAAAGGGCCAAGTATATCACGACCCTCAAAAGATTCTTCCGACGTTCCTACCGAGATGAGGTTAAACTGATGCTTCAGATTCCAGCCCCATAAGATAACGAGGAGAATGGAAGTAATCACCGTAATCGCTCCAATGATGGCCCACCGAGTCGGCTCCGGCTTTCGGCGGATTTTTTCGACCAGTGTCAGTACTCTGTCGGCATTCATACCTGTCTATCACCCATTCACCGGCCTCAAGACAACTACCTCGGTCTTCTCGGCCGCCAACTCCTTCTTTTTTATGGTAAAGCGGTCTTGTGCCTCGACAGCCTTGGCGCCCATCTCTTTCAGGAACAGGGAAACATCACCAAGTTTAGGCTTGATACCGGGAATTGCGTAATGCATGGGAATCACCACCTTCGGTTCAATGGCATTTACGACCTCCGCCGCCGTCTCGGCATCAATAGTGTACGTTCCTCCGACAGGAATAAGGAGAATGTCCACCTCACCGAGTACTTCCAGTGTTTCCGGTCTCATCTTTTCTTCACCAAAGTCGCCCATGTGACAAACCCGCATGTCCTCCATCTCAATGCGGTAAACGGTATTCTGGCCGCGTTCCTTCCCGCCGACATTGTCGTGATAGGTCGGTATGCCAGATATCGTGACACCCTTGACTTCATACTCACCCGGCCCTCTCACCACAAACGCCCCCTCGGGAATCGAGTCGGCATTGTTATGATCCCAGTGCTCATGGGTAACCACGACGATATCCGCCCGGAAGCGAGGCGGGGTCAGGCCAAGCTCCTTATTGAACGGGTCAAGGGCAAGAACCAGCTCTCCCGACTGTACCTTAAAACAGGACTGACCGTACCAAGTAATAACCATAAATGAAAGCTCCCTAATCTCTACACAAATACTCTCGAATACCCCCGAATCATATTCGAGATAATTCGGGCCATGATTCGAGACTGGATTCGCGTTCATCATTGTAGCATTGTCAGCACTGAATTTGAAGCTATAAACGAGGTGCGCGCGAGCGAAAATCGAACGGTCAGGACTGTCGACGCCCGGATGCGTGCGGTAAGTGGCTTGTCAAAGGACCGTCTCTACCTTATAGTAGGCACGCCCGGTAGTGAAACTTCGACGGGCCGAGCATTGTGATTCCGCCGAGACGGAATCAGTCGAAGTTCTACTACCGAGCAAGTCTTCAAACGCGAATGAGTGATAAAGAGGGAAACGACAACGGGAAGCTTGCCATCTCCCTGGACAAGCCAAAGCATCCTATGGAACAGCTCTTGAAGCTCCGAAGCGAGTTTTTTCATCCTGCCAAGCTGGGTGAAATCCTGGAAGGCACCATCATTGAAAAACGCGGGGCGAAACTCTTTATTGACCTCGCCAGCCGCGGCACCGGCATCGTTTACGGGCGCGAATATTATGAGGCACAGGAAATCATCAGAAATCTCGAACCGGGGAATGCCATCACGGCAAAAGTCGTGGAACTCGATAACGATGAGGGATACATTGAGCTTTCACTAAAAGAAGCCGGCCGCGAAAAATCGTGGCGGGACCTTAAGGAAAAAATGCAGCAGGGCGAGGTATTTTCTATCCCCGTGAAAGAAGCGAACCGCGGCGGATTAATTTTGGAACTCTTCGGCGTGAAAGGGTTTCTCCCCGTGTCGCAACTCGCCCAGCACCACTATCCGCGGGTGGAAAACGGCGACAAGGAGCTGATTTATGCGGAACTTCAGAAATTTATCGGCCAGGAACTCAAGGCGAAAATTCTGGATGTGAATCCTTATGAGGACAAACTTATTTTCTCGGAACGCGATGAGCGGGCCGATGAAATCCGCGAGCGCCTCGCGAAGTTTCAAAAGGGTGACGTGGTAGAAGGGGAAATTACCGGTGTCGTCAACTTCGGCGCCTTCATGAAGTTCGACGAGGGACTTGAGGGGTTAATCCACATTTCCGAAATTGACTGGCAGCTGATTGAGGACCCGCGAGCCGTCCTGAAGGTCGGTGATGCGCGAAAAGCCAAGATTATTGACATCGAAGGGAATAAGGTCTCCCTCTCTCTGAAGGCTTTAACGCCCGACCCCTGGATTGAGGCAGGCGAAAAGCTAAAGAAAAACACCGTCGTTCAGGGCAAAGTCACCAAGTTCAATCCCTTTGGGGCATTCGTTCAGATTGATCCGCCCGCTGGCGGACCGATTCAGGGACTCGCGCACATTTCCGAATTTGGGACTGAGGCCAAAATGAAGGAACAGCTAGAACTTGGCCGAACGTATGACTTCAAGGTTCTCTCCATGGACATCAAAGAACACCGCCTATCACTTACGCTCGCGATCGTGAGCGAGAATCAAGAATCCCAGCCTTCGCCACAGGCTTCGGCGGACACAGCAGGAAGCACGAATCAGGAGTCGGCAACTTCGTCTGAATCTCCTTCCCTTGTGATTCCTGATTCATAATTCTTGTTCGGAGGCCTCCTTCTTGAATCGGAAACTGTAATTTAATTTCTGAAAACTTTAAGATATAACTGTTCACATCCACGAAACAATGAAGCAACTTTCCAAGCAATTCATCTATGCGCTTCTCATTTTAATGGTTCTCTCGGGAATCTATACGTTGGTCGCCGATCCATTCAAGGAAAAGCAGGTGACATCGCTCTCAGAGGTGGTTCGTCAAATCAACAACGGCCAAGTCGCCAAAATCGTGGTGCAGGATGATTCCATTGAAACGACCTTAAAAGACGGCAAGGTCCAGACGTCGCGAAAGGAACCAGAGGCGAGCATCACGGAAACGCTGAAAAACTACAACGTTGACCCTGAAAAGTTAAAAGCAGTGGAGCTTTCCGTTGAGGGAAGCAGCACGCTTTCTGTCTGGCTTTCGGTAATCCTCCCCATTTTGGGGCCGGTTATTCTCATTGCTTTTTTCATCTGGTTTTCTGCCCGCCAGATCCGCCAGGGAGGGATGCAGGCGTTCTCATTCGGCCAGTCGCGAGCCCGCATGATTTCACCGGACAATGCCCGGGAACGGGTGCTCTTCAAGGACGTAGCAGGAGCCAAAGAGGCAAAAGAGGAACTTGTCGAGATTGTTGATTTTCTGCGCTCGCCGAAAAAGTTTTTTGACATTGGCGCGCGGATTCCCCGCGGGGTGCTCCTGATGGGCGCCCCCGGTACGGGAAAAACGCTGCTTGCACGCGCCGTTGCAGGAGAAGCGGGAGTTCCTTTCTTTCACCTTTCCGGCTCGGAGTTTGTGGAGATGTTCGTCGGCGTGGGGGCCGCGCGAGTTCGTGATTTGTTCAAAATGGCCAAAAAAGCGGCCCCCGCAATTATTTTTATTGACGAAATCGACGCGGTCGGCCGGCATCGCGGTACCGGCATTGGCGGAGGGCACGATGAGCGCGAGCAGACACTGAATCAAATCCTCGTCGAGATGGACGGGTTTGAGACGCATGAGTCCGTGATTATCATGGCAGCCACGAACCGTCCCGACGTGCTCGACCCGGCACTGCTTCGCCCGGGACGTTTCGACCGACGGGTTATCATTGACCTCCCCGATATCAATGATCGCGAGGAAATTTTGACGATCCATGCAAAAAACAAAAATCTCGACAAAGAGGTGAATCTGCGGAAAATTGCAGAGCGCACTCCCGGATTTGCAGGTGCCGATCTTTCCAACCTCGTAAACGAGGCGGCCATTCTTGCAGCACGTTCAAATAGAACAAGCATCAGTCAACTTGACTTCACCAACTCAATCGAGAAGGTAATGCTTGGCCCTGAGCGACGATCACATATTCTCTCGATGAAAGAAAAAGAAATATCCGCTTATCACGAAGCGGGGCACGCTTTGGTGGCAGCCTCCCTGCCCGAAGCCGACCCGGTGCATAAAATCTCGATTGTTGCGCGCGGGCGGGCGGCCGGGTACACATTGAAACTTCCCATAGAGGACCGGCATCTTTTCTCGCGCCCCCATTTCCTCGCCGAACTTGCCGTAGCACTCGGAGGATATGCCGCAGAACTCGTCATTTTTCGGGATCTCACCACTGGGCCACATAATGACCTCCAAAAGGCAAGCGACCTTGCGCGGGCACTGGTTACCAAATACGGGATGTCGGAAAAAATCGGGCCAATCACCTTTGGAGAAGGGCAGGAGCTACACTTTCTGGGAAAGGAGTTGTCCACTCCAAAGGAATATTCTGAGGCGACCGCCGAGCTGATTGACATAGAAGTAAAGAATCTCCTGAACGCGGCGCTGAAGCGCGCGAGAGAGATTCTTACTCGCCGCCGCGGACTCCTCGAAAAAATCGCCAAAAAACTGATTGAACAAGAAACCATTGAACAAGAAGAGTTCAATCATTTAGTCGCCGCAGGCGCCTAACGCTAGAATCAAGAATTAAGAAGTAAGCATTAAGGTGGACTCTGGCCTTATTTTTTGCTATTCATGATTCATAATTCCTGATTCTTGATTCCAGTATTTGCGCGTGTAGCTTAATGGCAGAGCGGGCGTCTTATACACGCCTGGCGGGGGTCCGATTCCCTCCACGCGCACTTGACCTACTGAAGTTACCGGATTCTCTTGATTCCTGATTCATGATTCCTGATTCCAAGTGGTATCTGAAGGCAGCACACGCTCCCGACTTTGAAAGCCCGCCCGACCGGGCGCTCTATCGTTTTTTTGAGATTCTCCCGGGGACACTCGTATGGGTGACACTGGTCGGCACGGTGCTTGCCTCGTGGCTCTTCCCGCTTGGCGCATCACTTTTTATCATCGCATTCGATATCTACTGGCTTCTAAAGACGGTTTTTCTTTCGCTGCACCTTCGCTACTCGTTTTCAGCGATGCAAAGAAACCTGAAAAAGAACTGGGGGAAGGAACTGGACACCATTGCCGTGTATCCTCCCGAGCTCAACCTAAAACACTGGCATGAAGTCGTGCACCTTGTGGTTATCCCGTTCTACCGCGAGGGATATGGCGTTATTCAAGGAGGACTCGACTCAATTCTCAAAACCAACTATAACCGCCAGAACATTTTTATTGTACTTGGCTCTGAGGAAGCTGCTGGAGATGATGCGCGGCGCCTCGCAGAACGCGCGGAAAATGAGTATGGCAGCAGATTTGGCGCCTTCCTCGTGACATCCCATCCTGCAGGACTTCCCGGTGACCAGCCAGCCAAGGGCCCGCATGTATCGTGGATGGCAAAGGAAGCGGTCAAGAAGCTGATTAGCGCCCGAGACATTCCGTTCGAACATGTGGTGGTCTCTTGTTTTGACGTAGACACAGAGGTATATCCGGAGTATTTCGGTATTCTCACCTGGCACTACTTAACAGCCGCGAAACCGCTACGCTCTTCCTACCAGCCGATTCCCGTCTATAACAACAACATTTGGGATGCGCCGGCGTTCTCCCGCGTCGTTGCCACCTCCGGCACCTTCTGGCAAATGATGCAACAGGCCCGCCCCGACCGGCTCGCGACATTTTCATCGCATTCGATGCCTCTCGCCCCGCTTGTTCAAATGAATTACTGGCACACCAACATGGTCTCGGAAGATTCGCGGATTTTCTGGCAGGCTGTCATTTTTTACGACGGGGACTACCAGGTCCTTCCGCTCTACTATCCGGTTTCCATGGACGCCAACGTCGGAAAAACGTGGTTCGAGACCGCAAAAAATGTCTACAAGCAACAACGCCGATGGATTTGGGGCGTTGAAAACGTTCCGTATCTTCTTTTTGGGTTCGTGAAGAATAAAAAAATTCCTTTGCGAAAGAGGCTCTACTTTGGTTTCAATCAGCTGGAAGGCTTCTGGTCCATTGGAACAAACTCTCTCATGCTTTTTATGCTGGGGTGGCTGCCGTTACTCATCGGGGGGAATGTTTTCAACGTAACCGTGCTCGCGTACAACTTGCCGCGTGTGACGCGGTGGCTCATGACGCTTGCGATGTTCGGGCTCATTACCTCTGCGATTTACTCCTTGAAACTCCTTCCGCCGCGTCCCGCGTACCGTCCATGGCGCCACTATCTTTGGATGGCGGTGCAATGGACTTTGATTCCGGTGACACTGATTGCATTCGGCTCCATCCCCGGACTTGACGCCGAAACGCGCCTCATGCTCGGGAAATATATGGATTTTTGGGTTACACCAAAAATCCGCCTCTCGCAAAAAACGGATCCCACAACCGCTTGACCTACCGCATCCCATCCTGCTTTAGTGTATTTGGAAAGGAGGTGAGTAAACGTGGAGCAGAAGCTTGCATGGATCTTTGACAAGCCGCAATTCCGCTCTTGGGTTCATGAAGCAGACAGATTTCTTGCAGAAGAAGCACGGCGGCCGCTAGAAAAACAGCTGCAATCCCGCCGAATTGGGGATGTCCTACTTCGTGGCTATCTGAAGCCGACACAAGCACACCTTTTCCCCGCAAGAAACTATTTCGTAGTTACTCTCAGCGCGTCAGGCCCTCTCGAAGAGCTGGCAAGAAGCCTTGGTCACGAGATGGGGCATACATTTCACTACAGCCTTGCCAATGACACCCTTGTCTCGCTCTATCTCGGAGCTTCATGGAGCAGGGACAGTGAGGTCGAGAAGTTCTGCGACGAGTTCATGTGTCGCTGGCTCAGAGTAGCTGATATGCAGAGAGCCTGTGAGTTTCTCTCGCAGCTCTTCCCGGAGCGCCTGGGGGAATACGAACGCCTACTGCGGAAGGAACAATGTAACGACCCCCGCCAACTCCTTCTCCCACTCCAACCCGCCCACTTTTAACTTACTACAGTAAGTTAAAAGTGTATTTAGGCAGATGCTAGATTTTAAAAAAATGCTGCTCTAACGCAATATCTTGAGTTACCGACCGATTGACTAGCACAGCTAGCCGTGCTTAGGTAAAGGCGTTTCGCAATGGCTGGCGCGTTCAGGCGCGCCGAAACCTTCTCCGCGCACCGCTCCGGTTTTTACCGCGGGCGCCGCAAAGGAGTACAACATGGCACGACGCGAGTCGGGTGAACGAAGCATCGTGGACGTATTCGCCGAGGAGATGCGAGAGGAGGAGATTTACATCTACCTGCCTCCTATGCTCCACGAGGCACTCATAACGAGTGCTGTCAGCCGCGTCATGGTGCGGACAGCCGCCGGCAAGCCCTTAAACCCCGGAGAGTTTCAGTCGCGGCCTTTCTATAGACGCATAAAGAACGCCGCGCGAGGGCATACGCACGCCCTTGAGCCGGACGCCACAGAGCCCACCGAATGGGAGAAAGTCCTTCCTCTCTTCGACGTGAATCCGATGCGCCGGCATGCGCGTTTCGTCAGTCTCCCCGATGGTTCCGCAATGCCGGTGGAGGTGTTCCGCATCTGGGGCGAAAACCAAAAGGGACTCGGCGAGGGTGTCATCGTGATTACCGCTGGTTTGCTTCAATTCCCGCTGCACGTCGCCAAAGTAAAGAGGAGC
>CAZOFN010000018.1:12358-12565 GCA_964579195.1 uncultured Candidatus Saccharibacteria bacterium
AATTCGGCCAAGACCCTGCGCGCGGCAATGATGCTCCGGACACTGGTGAAGAGCTGACTCCCAGCCTCCTCCCGCCTCTCTCTGAGAGAGGCGGGAGGAGCGAAGTACTATTCAAAGAAGTACTATTCAAAATGGACCGCTGCCTCAAATTCTTCGAGGCGCTTTTTTAATTCCGGATGAGCTGCGAGTAATGGATCCTTCTCGACA
>CAZOFN010000019.1:0-1017 GCA_964579195.1 uncultured Candidatus Saccharibacteria bacterium
TTCAACGGTTAGAACGGAGCACTCATAACGCTCAGAAGATGGTTCGACTCCATCCGGAGCCACTGAGCCAGAAACTTAGGCGGGCAAGTAACGTCCAGAAGATGGTTCGGCAAGCTCACCACGAGTAGTGGACTAAGAGGTAAAATATCCATACTACCGATGTACACTACTTGTCCCGAGCGAAGTCGAGGGATGGTTCGATTCTACCCGGAGCCATTGGTGCTTATATCATATAAAGAAATGCGCTCCGCGTATGATCAAAAAAATCAAAAGCAAATACAGAGTCCTTTCCGAAAAGACTGGACGATCGTTCGGCAGTTATCGTACACTCGCTGAAGCGAAAAAGCGCTTGCGCCAAGTCGAGTTCTTTAAACATCTCAAAAAGAAGAAGTAGCAGTATACTGGAAGAGTGCCTATCTTCCGAAGTAAAAATGAGCACTTCTTCAAACAATGGTCGCCAGAAATGGCGTATGTGCTTGGTTTTTTCTGTGCAGATGGTTGTATATTTACGAATCCGCGAGGCAGCTGCTATTTAGCATTTTATTCCACAGATCGAGAAATCTTGGAAAAGATAAAAAGAGTGATGGGGGTGAGTCATGTAATAGGCACGCGCAGCATTCGACCGGGAATGAAAAAGGTTTCGTACTGCCTTCAAATTGGCAGCAGGGGAATGTACGAGGATTTGCGCCAGTTGGGTCTGACAGAAAACAAGAGTTGCTCAATTGAATTGCCAGCAGTGCCAGAACAATATCTCCCGGATTTCGTTAGGGGGTATTTTGATGGTGATGGAAATGTTACGGTTAGCACCTATTATCGGAAAGATAGAGAAAGTCATGTGGGTAGAACTATGCTGACTGGCTTCACTTCAGGTAGTAGGAAATTTCTACAGCGATTACGGGTACTACTTACCAAAGTTGCTGGATTAGGGCTCGGCACGCTCTATTTTGCCAGCAGAGGGCACCGCCTCTGTTACTCGGTAAGGGACAGTAGAAAACTGTATGAATGTGAGGATAATAA
>CAZOFN010000019.1:1027-12096 GCA_964579195.1 uncultured Candidatus Saccharibacteria bacterium
GCCGCGAGGCGCGAGGGTCGCCGACCGAGGAGGCGGAAGCCGACGAGAGTTGTGACCGAATCCCCTTGGCCGCGCACTAAAAGTGCATTGTATATAGCGTTGAGTGGATGTTATTTGACTGTGAATGGCGTACAGAGCTATTGTTTGGTTTGGAAAGGAGGTCCGATGAACGCGACAGGAGACCGGCAGTTGGGACAGTTTCGCAACAAGGAGGGAGAGGAGCTATTCTTCGACTATGTGCCCCCTCGCCCTCATCCGGCGGTGCTCCACGTGAACGACTTCGAGGGCTCGACGGTCGAGCTCGTCCGGGGCGTCCCGGTCGTGATTTTCGTGAAGGACGGAAGGCCCGTCCGCGCGGCCTTCCTCCAGTAGGCATCGCTCCCTCCGCTCATCTCGCGGCCTCCCCGGCATCGCTTCACGCCGGGGAGGCATCTTCATTTTTAGGCCACCAAAAGCTAAACTAACTGTTGTGAGAGCAGAGTTTGAGAAGATTAAAAAGGGTGCGGGGGAGGCTCTTCGGAGGGCTGAGACTCTTGACGACCTCGATACGATTGAAGTGAACTACCTCGGTCGGCGGGGTGCTTTAACGAGCATTTTGCGGAGTCTCAAAAACTTATCCGAAACCGACCGTCGTCAAGTTGGCGCAGATGCAAACACGTTTCGGCGGGATTTTGAGTTAAGGCTTGCTGAAAGACGAGAAGAGCTGAAAAGAGGAGATGGAGGCGAGAGCCTCCGCCGTGAGCGTATTGACGTAACAAGACCCGGCCTTAAGGTGCCGCGCGGGCATTTGCATCCCATTACGCAAGCACTTCGCGAGACCGAAGATATATTTATGCGCATGGGGTTTACGGTTGCCGAAGGGCCGGAAATTGAGACCGAGTATTACAACTTTGATGTGTTGAATATGGCCGGAGATCACCCGGCGCGCGACATGCAAGACACATTTTGGCTAAAACAACGGAATACGCGCGGTGAGCGGCTCGTCCTCCGCACCCATACCTCTGCCGTACAAGTTCGGTACATGGAGAAACACGAGCCGCCGATCCGGATCATCGTTCCCGGTATTGTGTATCGCTATGAAGCGACTGACGCATCCCATGACGTAGAGTACTGGCAACTGGAGGGGCTGATGGTTGATAAAGATGTCAGTGTGGGGAACTTCAAGGCCGTGATTGGCCGTTTTTTCTCTGAACTCTTTGGCGCAGATGTGAAAACCCGTCTGCGTCCTTATTACTTTCCTTACACGGAGCCAAGTTTTGAGGTGGACATGTCATGCGTCCAGTGCAAAGGGAGGGGATGGTTCGACAAGCTCACCACAGGTGGTGATAAAAGGAGAGTCGCTAGGACATCTAAGTCTCAAGAGGAAATGGCTTGCCCTGAGCCTGCCGAAGGGTGTTCGGTTTGCCAGCGCGCGGGGTGGCTTGAAATGATGGGTGCCGGCATGGTCCATCCCAGTGTGCTCAAGGCAGCCGGTTACAACCCGAATGACGTACAGGGCTTTGCATTTGGAATGGGCTTTGACCGCATCGCCATGATGAAGTACAAAATCCCCGATATCCGCCTCATGAGAAGCGGCGACTTGCGGTTTTTGAATCAATTTTAGATATGGCTGAGAGCTACACAGAGCGGCATTTTGAAGATCCGGAGTGGGAAAAACGCTGGCAGCGTTTTCAGTCCGCGATAGAGAAAGCGGCGGAAGAAGGAACATCCGCCGACTTTGCTGGGATAGAACTGAATTATGATCTTATGAGCGAAGAGGAAAAGAGGCGAAGCGTTGAGGTTTGGGAAAAGATCCAGAGTGGCTCCATTACTTGGGATGAGCTCATGGATTATCAAAAGTTCATGGGCGATATCATCGAAGGTGTCGTCAAAGGGGCTGACCTGAGTCGAAAGGAAATGTTCGGGCTTACGCGATACGGCATTGATAGCTACTTGGTCAATAAAGGGATGCCGATTGTTGCCCGGAAGCGGCTGGAAGAAAGAAGATTGGGGAAGTAGCATGAAGTTTTCCTATAGCTGGCTGAAAGAACTGAATCCCAAAATTGATACACCCGAAAAGGCGGCGGAGCAATTGACATTCCATTCGTTCACGGTGGAAAGTACTGAGCCGCAGGGGAAAGATTTTGTTTTTGACATTGACTCAAAGAGTCTTGGACGAAGAGCAGCAGACGCCGCGGGGCATGTCGGGATGGCGCGAGAGCTCGCGGTTATCAATGGCCACGCGCTTTCAGTCCCCCGTGTTTCGCCAAGGGAGTCTTTACCGCGCGCTTCCGAGTATCTCACGTTGGCTATTGCAAAAGGCGCGCCGGCATCGCGGCACTCCGGCCGTCTCGTGTTCGAGATTGCCAACGGAGCTTCGCCTCAGTGGATGCAGGAGCGTCTTTTAGCTCTCGGCCTTCGCCCTATTAACTTGGTCGTTGATGTGACGAATTACGTGATGCTTGAGGTTGGCCAGCCACTGCACGCATTCGACTACGACAAACTGGCGAAGCCGCGGAAAGGTTCCAAAGTTGTCATTGACATCCGGTTTGCGAGAGCAGACGAAACACTGGATGTTCTCGGCGAATCGAGAAGGTATCCGCTTACGAAAAACGATCTTGTTCTCGCCGATGCGGATGGGGCTCTCGATATTGCCGGTGTGAAGGGAGGAAAGCGCAGTGAAGTGACCAAAGATACGAAGCGAATTTTTCTCTCTGCTGCCCACTTTGATGGGCCTACCATCAGGAAGACTTCGAAACGCCTGGGGTTGCGAACCGATGCATCGTGGCGGTTTGAGCGAGGAATGGATTTGGAGGGCACAGTATTTGCGCTCGACCGCGCTGCTGCATTGATTCAGAAGTTCGGCGACGGGAGGGTTTTAAAGGGCGTGGTTGATGTTGGCGTAAAACGCCCGAAAAAGCGTTCGATTCCCCTCCGCTTTGCTCGTGTCAATTCGCTTCTTGGCGCTGGAGTCCCTGAAGCCGCAGGTACAGGAATTTTGAATCATCTCGGATGCGAGGTGAAACGAATCACAGCCGGGACGTACCGAGCAGCACCTCCTTCGTGGCGTCCCGACCTTGTGGTTGAAGAGGATTTGGTTGAGGAGATCGGGCGTATTTGGGGGTATGAAAAAGTGCATCCGGAGATGCCGATGGTGAAAGGTGGCATCATGCCGAAGGCCGACCGGCAGGTCTTTGAGGACGAGATAAAAACCCGGCTCGCAGGATACGGATTCACCGAATCACACCTCCCCTCCTTTACGGGGAAGAGTGAGTTGGCGCTTTTTGGAGCAGCTCCCGACGAGTACTTTGAGCTGGAGAATCCCACGAGCCCTGACGCCGCCTATCTTGTAGCAGCCCCTGCAACGAAATACGTTCGTTCGGTTGCCGAGAACCTCCGCAACTTTGATAGCGTCCGGATTTTTGGCATCACGCGCGCATTCTTTAACACCGATAAAGGGCCGATGGAGCGTAGACATCTCGTTATTGCGCTCGCAGAAAAAGGAAAGGATGGCAGAGAAGAGTTCTACATGCTGAAAGGATTTATTGATGCGCTCCTTGAGTCGTTCGGTATTTCGGACTACTGGTATGATGATCAACTTGAACCAGGAATCATGAATCAAGAATCAAGCATACTGCATCAATATAGAATGGCGGAGATTAAAGTGGGGGATACGAAGATCGGGATGATAGGTGAGATTTCGCAAAATGTTCGAGAAGCACTGAAGGCGCACGCGCGTATTGTAATCGCAGAGTTTGATGTCGAATGGTTGCTTGATCAGATTGAATCCGAGCAGGAGTTTCGCCCGATTGCAAGGTTCCCGGCCGTCATTCGCGATATTGCCGTGGTCATTCCCGAGAATGTAAAAACCGAATCAGTTATGAACGTTATTGAGTCGGCAGGCGGAGGGCTGCTGGTTGATACTGACTTGTTTGACTACTTTCAAAATGAACGGGTTGGCGAGAGCCAGAAGTCGCTTGCATTCCACCTCGTATTCCAGTCACCCGAACGCACGCTGAGGGATGAAGAAGTTGAAGTAGTGTTCGGGAAAATAGTTTCTGCGGTAAAAGGAAAAGGCTGGGATATAAGGTGAGAGGCTAAGTCGGCTGGAGCCGACCGCCCGACCCAGAGAGGCGCGAGTTTAGAGGTGGGAGGTGCGGTAAAAAGTAGCTTGAGATGGGTGTCTTTATTTGATATACTGAAACTGTAATAGATGGCTTGAAAATGGCTTAGGTTAAGACAATTTTGGATCCCGTACTCCAACTCTGGGGGGCGGGACTTCCGTTTTTATTTGGGTTTCTGTTTTCTTATGGCGAAAAAACCAAAAGAGGAAATTAAATCAGTGAATGGCTATACCGCCAGGGACATTTACGTGCTCGAAGGGCTCGAGCCGGTGCGGAAGCGCCCCGGCATGTACATTGGGACGACCGGTGTTGATGGGTTACACCATTTAATTTGGGAGGTTGCGGACAATTCGATTGATGAGGCGATGGCAGGATACGCAAAGACCATTGAAATTGAGCTCCTTCCCAATAATCGTGTCTCGGTAAAAGACGATGGTCGGGGCATTCCTGTAGAAAAACATCGGCAGACAGGCAAATCGGCACTGGAAACCGTAATGACTACGTTGCACGCCGGCGGAAAGTTTGGTGGTGAGTCGTACAAAGTCTCGGGTGGGCTTCACGGCGTCGGTGTCTCGGTAGTGAATGCACTGTCGTCATGGCTCCGCGCGGAGGTTTGCCGGGATGGAACGTTGTGGGCACAAGAATACAAACGCGGTAAGCCGCAAGGGACCGTAAAGAAGATTGGGAAATGCACCAAAACCGGGACAACAGTTTCGTTTGAACCCGACCCTGAAATTTTTGCCCCGACCAATGGCGGCAAGATACCCTCATTTAGCTGGGATACGATTTTGACGCACTTAAGGCCTCAGGCGTATCTCAATCCTGGCTTTCGCATGATAATCAACGACCGAAGAGAGGAGGTAAAGGCAAAGGATGGAACGGCAATCTTTCCTTCGCATAGTTTTTACTTCGAGGGCGGCATCGTCTCATATATACGGGCGCTAAATCGGGATGATAAACCGCAACACGAAACTATTTTTTACGTGGGAAAGGAGACAGCGGTCAACGGAGGAGCGACTTTTGTTGAGGCAGCTTTCCAATACACCGAAGATGTAACTCCCCAGGAGCTCTCATTCGCTAACAACATCACAACGCCCGAGGGCGGAACGCATCTTACGGGGTTCCGGACTGCATTAACCAGGAGCCTTAATAGCTACGCGAAAAAGAACGAACTTTTCAAGAAAGATGATGAAAACCTGACCGGTGATGACGTTCGCGAAGGCATTACTGCAGTCATTGCCGTAAAAATCAGAAATACCTCATTGCAGTTCGAGGGCCAGACAAAGGCTAAATTAGGAAATCCCGAGGCGCGAACGGCAGTGGAGACAGTGGTGGGTGAGGCACTTGATGAGTTTCTTGAAAAAAACCCTGATGACGCTCGTGCAATTATTGGGAAAGCCCTGCTTGCGGCAAAGGCGCGCCTGGCTGCAAAAGCTGCGCGCGACACGGTACTTCGAAAGGGGGCGCTTGACGGGCTTACCCTGCCGGGGAAACTCGCCGATTGCCAATCGCGTGACCCGGATGAATCCGAATTGTTTATCGTTGAAGGAGATAGCGCAGGAGGAAGCGCGAAGTCAGGACGCGATAGAAAGTTCCAGGCAATCCTGCCGCTTCGCGGCAAGATTCTGAATGTCGAGAAGTCACGGCTCGATAAGATGCTCGCATCCAAGGAAATTCGCGCGTTGATTATCGCATTGGGGGCCGCCATTGGTGATGAATTTGACGAGACCAAGCTTCGCTACCACCGCATCATTATCATGACCGATGCTGACGTTGACGGCGCGCACATCCGGACATTGTTGCTGACGCTTTTCTATCGCCACTTTCCGCGCTTGATTGACCTCGGGTATCTCTACATTGCAGAGCCGCCACTCTTTCGCGTCCAAATGGGACGAGAAGTGCGCTACGCGTTTTCCGATACTGAGCGTGACAGAATCGTCACCGAGTTAAAGCGCGCCAAAGTCGAGCGATTGCAGGAGCGGGGCGGGGGAAAGAAACTGAAGGTTGCCGATGAAGACGCAAAAAGCGAAGAAGGAGAGGAAGCGGAGACGGGTGACGTAAAGGGAGTCGGTATACAGCGCTATAAGGGCCTCGGCGAGATGAACCCAGGGCAGCTTTGGGAGACGACCATGAATCCGGAGAATCGCGTAATGCGCCGTGTCACGGTGGCCGACGCCGAGATGGCCTCAAAGATTTTTGATATCTTGATGGGCGACGAAGTCGCTCCCCGGAAGAAGTTCATTCAGACTCACGCGAAGGCGGTAAAAAATCTTGATATCTAGGAGATATTCTTTAAGGGGAAAAGCTTGGCGGTAGGTATATGTGCTCTTTAGAAGTTTTTGCAAAGCAAAAACTTCTAAAGAGCACATGCCAGAACGCGAAGAATCCTGGATATTTAGAAGAAGGTTAAGAGACTATAGAATAAAATCATTATAATCTGCTATAGCAGATTATAATGTAAAAGCTCCTCACTGGTTTCTTCTTTAGATAAATGTCCGCAGGGCTTTTGCAAGAAAGCCCAATCTACGTAATTCCCTAAATCTTTGCTGGTATAGCAAAGATTGGGTGACATTACTCCGTGATGTCTAGTCCCATGGAGCGGGCAGTGCCGGCAATAATCTTAGCAGCGTGATTTACATCGTTGGCATTCAAATCAGGCATTTTTCGCTCTGCAATTTCACGAACTTTTGCCATTGAAACTTTACCCACTTTCGTTTTGTTCGGCTCCCCCGAACCTTTTTCTATCCGCGCCGCCTTTCGCAGTAGGTCAGAAGCCGGCGGGGTTTTTAGTACAAAGTCAAACGTGCGGTCAACATAGACCGTAATTTCAACCGGAATGATGTCATCACCCAATGCACTCGTCGCATCATTGAAACGCTTCACGAAATCAGCGATATTCAAGCCGTGCTGACCGAGCGCCGGTCCAACCGGTTGGGCGGGAGTCGCTTTTCCCGCGGGCAGCTGTAATTTTATGATTGTTTTTATTTCTTTTGCCATATCAGTATTCAGTTCTCCGTTATCAGTTATCAGAACGACTGACAACTGTCAACTGAAAACAGATAACTTTTAGAGTTTGCGAATTTGGAGCGAGTCAAGTTCAACGGGGGTTGAGCGTCCGAACATGTTGACAAGTACCTTGATTTTTCCCTTCTCGTTGTCAACTTCGGATACCTTACCGTCAAAGTCCTTGAACGGTCCGTCAATGATTTTTACCGCATCACCCGCGTCAACCTCAATCTTGAATTTCGGCTCTTCCACCCCCATGCGCTTTTGGAGAACTTCCATCTCTTCCTGGGAGAGAGAAGTCGGCGTTGTGCCCGAGCCCACGAAGCCAGTAACGCGAGGCGTATTGCGTACGACGTACCAGGAATCATCCGTCACAATCATCTCAACAAGCACGTATCCTGGATAAATCTTCTCCTCAACGACTTTTCGCTTTCCATTTTTAATGCGGATCTTCTTTTCCGTAGGAACCAGGACATTGAAAATCTTGTCGGTCATGGCCATGGACTCAATGCGTTGTCGCAAATTGCGGGCTACTGCGTCTTCATACCCTGAATAGGTGTGAATTGCGTACCAATTGCGTCCAAATTCGCCGGTTTGCTTTGCCATGCCTTCTTAGAGAATGAAACGCGTAAGAATAAATGAAATCAAAAGGTCAATCCCGCCAAGAAACGCAGCAACCGCGAGAGAGACAACAATGACGGAAATAGTAAATCGAACAGTCTCGGCGCGGGACAGCCAGGTAACCTTTTTCAGTTCCTGGCGGGATTCGCGAATATAATTTATCAGTCGTCCTATCACAATAGTGTTTCAGGCTTTTTTAAAAGGCCTCGCGGCCTTCAATATGTCAACTATAGAAAGAAAATTTGAGAAAGTCAATTGTGGTCCAGCCCGTGGCGCGCGCCTGCGCGCCACGGGCTGTCCCGTCAGCTCTGGCCGCTGAACTTGGCACCGGCCAGGGAACGTCGGCCGGATTGTCCCGCCTCTCGAGGTTGCAGCTTATCCCACGTAGAGGGCGATAGGATCCGACACCCCATCCTTCACCGGGTCTGGATTTGGGTGATCGCCGGGCTCCACCAAATGAACGTGGAAGTGAAGGTAGGTAGCACCTGAGCGATCAGGGTCACCGTACCGGGCGAACTCACAGAATCCTTCAATACCGAGCTGTCTCTTTACCGTCCGGATGAGAGCTTGCCGTTCCACGGCATCTTGGAGAGTGAGTTCATCCTCGTCGGTAACGTGTCGTGCCGGCATTACGAGGACGCTGTTCCGGGCTTCGGTCCCATTCTTCCCCTTGTAGGGCCAGCTGCGCCGCATCGCGAACCAGTTCTCGGTACGGGCCACCACGATGCTGTCCTGGGTCGCCCAGTGGCAGAAGCGGCATCTCCCGAGCCGCTCGTCCTCCTCCATTTCCTCGCGGTATGGGCCGCCATACTGTAGGTTGGCTGTGAAGCGTCGGCCGGTACTGCTAGGACTTTCTTTCGCGGTCATTGTGATGACCTCCGCAGAAAAATCGTGTAGCAGCCAGAGCCTAACACTTAACCTTTTTAGGCGCAAGGAAAGTGCCTATAGATCGCGGGACTTTGTTCCCTCGTCCTGTATGAAAATGAGGTCGTTTTTCAATGCCGCTTCCGCTGCACCGATTTGGGCTCCTACATCGAATGCGTGAGGAATTTGCGAAATGACATTGTCTTTTACAAGCTGGTTGTAAAGATGCATGTAAGCTTTTGCTCGTTTTCCGTCTTCCTCATAAACCTTAATGATTTGGCCGACGGGAGAGAAGTGCGTGGCTTTAATTATTTTCTGCTCCTCGTCCGTCGTGATGACCACATATCCTCTCGGATCAGGTGTACAATCAAGCTTATCGCCGTGGTTCTTTAGGAGATCTTGAGCCTGCGGCCATTCATTTTCATAGATGTGCGCGCAATTTGAAAGCACTGTTAATGGACCTATGGGCCGCTCGAGTTTATCGGCGATGTACTTCTGAAGAGTTCTTAGTCCGAATACATTCAGGAGCCAGCCTGAAAAAATTGAGTGACTGCGAACGTACACGGTGAGATTCAATGCGTCATTTGCAATTGTTGCCTGGACCAAATTCAGACAGGGAGCGGAGCGAGCTTTATGGTCGCGCATAGGGTCGAAAAGTACTGCGATGGCAGCGCGATCGGTAGGATAACGTTTGAGATAGTCGATTATTACTTCATCAACTTGGTTCATCCCATTGAAATTCCAGAGCCGCTCGCCGTACGTATAGTCTTCGGTCCCGCGATCAGCTGTCATAAAACTCGGCAAGTATTTCTCAATGTCTTCTTTGGTGACAGGAAGCCATTCCGGCAGATAAAAGTTGTTCGGATCTTCGGTAGTGACTACAGTCGCCAGATTAAAAACCTCCTTCAACTTATTCCCATGGAATGACTGGCGTACTTCTCCAAATCGAAGGATTACCTTTAGAAGCTCAAGCCATGCGTCCACGGCTTTTGCTCTGGTGATTTTGAACACCTGGTCGGTGGGCAGCTGGTCCTCGGTGGCGGTGACAACGGGATCGGGGAAAATTTCCGGCTCTCGGAAGAGGCCTTTTTGAACGGCTTTATACTGGGCAATCTTTTCTTTGATGATCTGAGGCTTGACCTCTCCGATTAGTCGCTCGATTTTCACATTCGCTCGAACGGTCTCGATTGCCTCGCGCGGAATCTCCTTATGAATGGGCGCATTTTGTTCACCAATCACCTGATAATCATCCGTAACGCCTTTTTCAAAGAATGAAACTAAGTTCTGTCCGCTTCCCGAGAGTTCTGCGCCGCATACGATCACATAGCGAATTTGCGGATAGGCGAGGATGTTTCGGATCATGTAGTTGATTCCTTCCTTCGAGTAGAGCTGTCCCAAGACGCAGTAATCATTCGGGTCTAGATTTTCTACGAAAAGTTGCCGAGGGGTCCAAAGCGTTGCGATGCCAATTTCGCTTTGCCGGTTCCCCACAATTAGAGTGTCCTTGAAATATACTGGCCATTCAGTGCTCATAGTGACTTTTTATCCAATCGGAAAGTTGATTACATGAATGTTTCCCTGTGGTGTCTCGGCGGGTTGGATAATTTGGAAGTGGAGGTGCCGGACCGTAGCGCCCGTGTAGCGAGGGTTACCGAAACGGAGTGCCAAGCCTCCTCCCCGAATGCGAAGTTTTTTTATCAACCAGTTGGTGAGATACCGGACAGCTTTGAAGTCGCTTTTGGTCAGTTCAGCGAAGTGTTCTTTATGCGATTCAGCAATTAAAAGGCAATGAACTTTTGTGCCTTGATATGGCCAGCTATTCTCTGTTGCCATCCATCCGCCATACCGTTTCAGAATGGGTTTTTTATGGTATTTGAAATTTGCCTTACAGAAGGGACATCGGCGGGTCTTTTCAATCGTAGCCAATACGCGATGGTATTCTTTGGATTTTGCGAATTGCTTTTGGACGAATGCTTTAGTCATGATTCACGGGGCAAAACACTACCTCGACTTCAAATGCCTTTAACATTTTCTCTGCATCGAAATTTGCCGACCCTTCTCCGTACACGCATCGCTTGAGTCCGGCGATTGCAATTGCTTTTGCACACATTGGGCAGGGAAAGTGAGTCACGTAAATCGTAGCCCCCTCCAGCGCAGTTCCGGTGCGTGCCGCTTCGGCGACCGCTCGGTTTTCTGAGTGAAAGGTATTCGAGTACTCCGGCGATGTCCCCGTTTTTATGTAGTCTCTTATGTTCCCGTCTCGATAACTTGATTGGTCATCAGGGAGATCAGCATTATATGTCCTCCCGATAATCTTGCCGTCTTTTACAATGATAGATCCGACTTGTCGCCACCAGTCTCCGCTCTGTGCAGCTTCCCGGTATGCTTCTTTCATCATAGTGAGGTCAGCTGCGTCAGTAGAGGTTTTATCGGGATTCACCGGTACCGCCCTATCTACGTGTGATTCGTCCCAAC
>CAZOFN010000020.1:0-5041 GCA_964579195.1 uncultured Candidatus Saccharibacteria bacterium
TATAGACCCCAAGGTATCTGGGGAGAGTATCGCCTCTAATGCAAACTCAAAAGCCGCCGCGTCGACGCGGCGGCTTTTGATTGGTTTAGCGATACAACTCAACTTTACCGTCACGAATGACTTTCGGGACATGCCCGCTTGCTCGGTCTCCGCTTTCGCCAATCGTCACTGATCCGGAAGCGCCCCGCCAATCTTTGATTGTGCGCGACCATTCGGCAAACTTTTCAGCATCGTAACCTGCCGCGAGAAGCCCGTCGCGAACGATATAGACTGCGTCATATTCAGTTTGAGCGTAACTCTGAAAGGGGGGCTCTGATCCGAACTTTTGCTTGAAGTTTGCAATCATCTGCTGGAATTTTTGATTGGAAGGATCGATTCCGAATTCAGCTGCTAACGCTCCCTCCAATATGGCCTTACTCTCCTCAACCGTCTTAGGATCTCCGCTAATTGAATCAGAGATCAGAAGCGGAATTTTCCAACCTGACTCGCTAAGCTGCTTCATAACTCGACTTCCTGATGCGGGTGTTTGTGCATCAATAAACAATGCATCCGGGGATTCGCTTCGCAATTTCGTGAGCAAAGAACGGAAATCATTTGCGGTTGTAGGGAACTCCTGCTTTACGACCCTCCCTCCCAACTTTTCAAACTGCGAAGAAAACGCCTTGTAAAGTCCTGCGGGGTAATCGAGCTGCTCTTGGATCACCGCTACCTTCCTCCAACTCTTTTGATTGTATGAAAGGTCGGCAAGCACGACACCCTGTGTGGCATCGCTTGGGTAATCACGGAAGAAAAACCTACTTGAGTTGGTGAGATCGGGACTACTGGATGCGGGCGAGAAGAGTACAACTTTGTGCTGCGCGGCAATCGGCACTGCGGCGATAGACTCGCTGCTGCAGAAACCTCCGATTGCGATTTTTACCTTATCCACTGTCGCTAATTTCTGCATCGCGCTCGCCGCGTCCTTCCCGCTGCATTTCCCGTCTTCGTAAATGACTTCAAGCATATGCCCTTTTACGCCGCCTGCGGCATTGATCTCATCTACAGCCATTTGAACCATGTTTATCCCTGGCTCCCCCAACACTGCGCCATCTCCCGTGAGCGGGCCGATAAAACCGATTTTAATCGGCCCTTCGGCGAATTCCTCCCGGGAACTGATAAGGAATAACCCCCCAAGGATTATGAGAAGAACGACGACTACCCAAACAATTTTTGTATTCATAGAGGTTATTAAATGATTTCATACTCTACAGCTCGCTTGTAAAATGTCAATAAATCACCTACTCATATTGAGAGCTTTCAGGAAAATGCTCTATTTTTAGATAAATTTGTCATTAAAATGTGTACAAAGATGTACATTTTATTTATCATACAATGTAATGCAGAACATAAAAGATCTACAACTTGCACTTGGACTATCGGAAAGTGCCGCAAAGCTCTATACTGCGGCTCTCCAAATCGGCTCTGGCACTCTTACGGAAATCGCACGGCGGGGGGAGGTCTCGAGAACGGTAATTAGTAACCCTTTAAACGAATTACTTGAGTTAGGACTCTTGATAAAGCAAGTACAAGGGAAACGAAAACACTATTATCCGCTTTCTCCCGAAGAATGGCCGTCAGTCCTAGAAAAAAGGAAGTTACTGGCACAAGAAATCTCGAGAACGCTCCTGCAGCAATTGGTAATTCCCGGCGAAGACCTCCAAGTCCGATGGCACAGCGGAATTTCGGGCATACAGTCCGCGATTCGAGGATTTCTTACGAAGCATGGCGGCAAGCAGTTCAAGCAATTTGAAAATTCCGATACCTACTATTATATGGGCGGAAGAAAATTTGGAGAGGAACTTATTGGCATCCGTTTGAAATATGGAAGCAAGAACAAGCTCATCGGGGTGCTTGGTAATGACCCGGAAGGCTGGTGGCGGGAGCATCTAAAGTACAACGAGGAAGAACTTCGTGAGACGGTAATCGTTTCTGCAAAAGAGTATCCGATTCAGGCGAATATTGCCGTCGTGGATGACGAAGTTCTCATATTTGAGTACAAAAAGAAACCGTTCGCGCTCTTAATCAACAATGAAGTACTCGCCCAAACCATTGGCTCCATTCACGATATGATTTGGGACCGGTACCGCGCGTAGGCGGGATTTACCCTCACACCAAATTTCGATTTGGTGTGAGGGTTTAAGATTTATGATTCATGATTTAGGAATACAGTTTTCTTGAATCTCAAATAAAGAACCCTAAATCAGGGTGAATTAGGGATTCACCTTCACAAACTCACCGTTTTCTACCTTTTTAACGGTCAACGCGAGACCAACAACATCGCCGTTTTGGTCGAAGTGGTAGTTTCCGACTACCCCGTCATAACTCGGGAATCTGTAGAGATAATCGCGTATTTCCGAGCTATTTTCACCTACTTTTTCTATCGCACCTGCAAGAATGTAGAGCGCATCGTACGAACCTCCCGCATAGATTGAGTACGCCGGTTCACTCCCGAACCGTCCTGCATATTTTCTCAGTAACTCCCTACCCTTTACATTCGTGAGACTCACATCATCAATCATGATAGTTCCTTCAACTGCTCTCCCGGCGGCCAAGTACTCCGGCCCCGCGAGATACGCACTGTAGAGCTGCTGGGCAAGGCCCAACTCGCGCGCTTGCTTTGCGATTGCCGCGGCGTTCCCGGCGGTTTGCGCGATGAGGACGAGCGAGTCCGGGTTTGCGGCTTTTGCCTTTGCAAGCATCGTACGGAAATCTTTTGTGGCTGACTCGAATGATTCATCGGATACCGCCGCCTTCCCTAGATTTTTAAGGCTTTGAGAAAATGAACCTCGTAATCCTTGAGAGTAGTCGGTACTTTCAGAAAAGATTGCGGGACGGGAATGCTTCTCTACAACAGTCGTTGCCAGGAACTCACCCCCGTAAATATCGCTTACATGATTGCGAAACACGTAATCTCCCGCATGCGTGATTGACGGCGCTGACGATCCCGGCGAGAAAAGGATTACCCTTGCGGCTTCAGTGATCGGGGCAATGGCAAGTGTCTCGCCGCTGCATAAACCGCCGATGATGACTTTTACCTTATCAACATTGATTAACTTTTGCGCCGCATTCACCGCGTCTTTATTGCTGCATTTTCCATCCTCGTATATCACCTCGATATTCCGCCCGCTGACCCCGCCATTTGCGTTGATTTCATCAACGGCAATTTGAAGAGCCCCGCGCGCCGGCTCGCCGTAGGGCGCGCCAGCACCGGTGAGCGGTCCGATGAAGCCGATTTTGATATTCCCTGTGTCCTCTCCGTGCCAAAGGAGCCATCCCCCTCCGAAAACGAGCGTAAGAGCAACGAGAGCGATAACTGCATGCTTCGCATTCATAGATTTTGGCCCACCCGCTGATGAGCCCGCCCATTAAAACCTTCCTCGTACAATGAGTCAATATTTTAAGCGAGATACGCTTCAAAAACAAAGTATTAGCTTAAAAATGACAATAGAAATGTGTACATATTATGTACATATTTTGACAAAACGTTATGAAGATGCAATGATTTTATTATGCCGGCCGAACAAGAATTAGCAGCGGCACTGGGAATCTTGCCCCACTCAGCAAGACTGTACTTCGCCGCGCTCCAACATGGCGAGGGAACGCTCACTGAACTTGCACGGCACGCCAAACTTTCCCGGACAATCACCCAAAAGCCAATCAGCGAGTTGATTGAGAATGGATTGCTTATCAAGCGTCTTGCCGGGAAGCGGATACGCTACGCGCCGATAAATCCCCAGCAGCTTCCCAGCCTCATTGAAAAGAGGAAGCAACGGCTAGTTGACCTTTCGAATGTTTTACTCCAGCAGATTTCAGCCGCCGAGCAGGACCTCCAAGTTCGCTGGTACTCCGGTATGGCCGGGATCCATACGGCCATGCGAGAATTTTACGGGCATGCAAAGGGACCGCTCCGTCATTTTGAGCACTCGGAAACGTACCGCTACGTCGGACACGAATTTGGAGACGCGATGCTGAATCTTCGCATCAAGCGAGGCGTGGCAAATCATGTCATTATCGTAACCAATAATGATGCGGACCCCTGGTATCGGGGCCACATGGCGCGCGACAAAGAAGAACTACGCGAGTCGTTGCTTCTCTCCGCAAAGGAATATCCCTTTACCGCCAACATCGGCGCCGGCGAGAATATGGTGATGATTTTTGAGTACCAGGAAAAGCCGTTTGCGCTCATTATCGAGAACCGTTTTGTGGCGCAATCAATCCGCGCCGCGCACAAAATGGTGTGGGATCGCTACCGTTCGTAGACTTTTAATTATTGACTGTTGACGATTGACCCGTTGTCAAAGGCCAAGAATCAAGATTTATTGTAGGGGCAGCTTACTGTCCTGGATGATGCCGACGTTGAAATCTGGCCTCCGGACACCGACTTCGTCGAACTCGACTCTCCCTCCAGCACCCTCAAAAGAAGCTCGCTTCATATTTTCGATCCACTCTTTACGCTCATTGCTTCGTGCTTTCATAATCAGGTAGAACGCATCATAGGCAACGTCTGAGAATAACCCCGGCTCTACACCGTATTTCGCTTTATACTTCTCGACAAAATCGCCGTGCATCTTCTGGCTCAAGACTACAATTAAGCTCCCATCGAGTGCATTTTCATTCCCGAGAACTCTCTTATAATCTTCAAATCCTGATTGCGCGTTGGCATCGAATATTAGCTGAGGAACACTTTTTGCCCGTTCGCGAAGCGTCTTCACCGCCAAAGCACCCTGCTCCGGGAACGCCATAACAAGAATCGCATCCGGCTTCTGCTCTAACGCTTTTGTTACAATCGCGCGAAGATCCTTTTCATCGGGGCTCATTTTATAGGCAGTAACGGATCCTCCATACCCCCTCTGAAATGCCTCGAAAAAGCGGATCATCGTTGAGTTGTTCGTTACAAACGCAGCAATATTTTTATATCCCTGTTCGCGCACAGTCCTACCAAGTCCTATTTCAGTCGCAATATTCCCCGGCATGACTTGGAAAACGTTGTCATCAACCGGTT
>CAZOFN010000020.1:5051-11194 GCA_964579195.1 uncultured Candidatus Saccharibacteria bacterium
TCCGCCCTGCGCAATCGGGATGCCGAGTTTCTTTGCGTCTTCATAAATTACATCAATCGTGACTGATGTCATGTTCATAAGCGCACCCACGCCATCAACATTTACTAACTTTTGATATGCGGCGAAACCCTTCTTGGCGTCAAACGCATCATTCTCAACAACGAGATGAACCTGATCGTCCGGATGTAAGCTGTTCCATTCTTCCACCGCGAGGTTTGCGCCACGCAGCGAGTTTTCACCCACAAAGGCATACTGGCCAGTCGTTCCGGTAATAAAGCCGATAGTAAGTTGAGACGAAGTTTTATCCTTCTGATATATGGTAAAGCCGCCGAGAATGATAAGTATTGCCACTACGATACCTATTGTTGTCTTTTTCATAGAGTAGTTTTGTCGAGCGGCCCGCCAAGGCGAACTTGGGCGGGCCGCTCGTGTTAGCGGGGTTCGGGCTTTTGGTCGGGCTTCGGGGTTTCACGTCCTCCCCCTTGAGGGAAAGACTTCCCCTTGCCGGCCGAGCCGCAGTTGGCTGTCGCCATAAGAATCACCTCCCCTCTTCTTACTAGACATAAACTACTGTAAGTTGTATAAATAGCAATTTTTACATACTAAAATTAGTGCAAAATTTGCCTTATTTTAAGCTAAATACTATAATAGTAGTCATTAATAATGACTATTTACTACGATACTGGGTATGCAAGTCACTGAGGCGCTCGAAGCATTGGGTCTCACGGAAAAAGAGGCAAAAGTATACCTTTCACTCCTGGAACTCGGACAAGCCTCTGGATATGCTATTGCTGAAAAAAGCGGGCTGAAACGCCCGACCGTTTACATCCTTCTCGACTCATTACGCTTCAAGGGGCTTATTTTGAAGGTCCCCCATCCTAAAAAACAGCTTTTTATCGCCAAGCCGCCCGATGAACTTTTTCACGCAGCCGAAAGCCGCCTGCATATGGCGCACGAGGTTCTGCCGCAGCTCCAGGCGCTACTCGCGGGGAGGGAGAAACCGCGCATATTGTACTTTGAAGGACTAACGGGCGTTAGGGAATTGCTTCGCTACGGCATAGAAAAATTCCCACAAAGGGAGATTATCGGATTCTATGCCCATGCGGAGGACGAGTCGCAAGAGCTGCACGATATATTTAGGGAGTGGAATGCTTCTCTCAAAAAATTCGGCATCCGGTCTCGCGGCATTGTTCCCGACCATCCGAACCTGGAGTATTACCGAAGGACGGACCGCGAGTTCGGCCGTGATATGAGGGTCATTCCCCTTTCCCAATACTCATCGAGTATTTCCATTGACATGGGCGATAGTTTCGTCCGCATTCTCGACTTTAGATATCTACAGGGCGTCGTCATTGAAAACAAAGCTATCGCCCGCACCATGCGGCAAATCTTTGATCTTATCTGGAACGCGAGAAAAGATACTTCACCGGGGAAAGACGCTACCTAAGAGCTACCGAAGGAGAAACGAAACCATCGCGCTGAATGCGAGACTAAAAACGAAGAGCGAAACCAAAAACGATACGAACGCAAGAAAGAACAAGGTGCCATTCGATGAGTTCCGTAAACGAGGGGAGACAATAAGAATCAATTTGTTGACGATCCAGGCGAATAAAAACGCCATGGCGATAAAGAACAAGAGATACGGCTCATGAGTGAAATCAAAGTTTAAAATATCGAACGCAAAGAAGAGTACCCCAGGAGCCCGCGCTGCCGTATCGATACCGCTCGCCATCAAGACACCATTGAAAGAAATAAAGAACCCAAACCAGAAAATTTGACCGAGTAAGGCAGGATACTCCCAGTAAAATGCCGCCCACCCGCGAGGAATCTGCCGCGACAGCCATCCGATAAAATCGCCAAAAACGGGAAACGAACTCAAATTTCTTCTGAGTGAATCGTTATCCCAAACAGCTTCCGAAATTACTTTTTTTACCGCCCACTTCTGGAATTCCCGAGCAGACGAACTAAAAAACTCTTTCGGGGTAACCCACCGAACAATATGATCGGCCTCTCTCAATTGTGCCGCATTCAACGCATCAATCCGCGCTCTGTAAAATGTGGCGGTTTTATTGATAGGGCCAATTTCGGTTACCGGGAAGAATTGATTGGCTCTTCCGATATACTGCAAATCCTTAACATCACACCCAGCTTCTTCTCTCGTTTCGCGAACGACCGCAGTGACTGAATCTTCGCCTGAATCTATGCCGCCGCCCGGCAGATGATACCCATCCCCAACTTTCAGCACCAATAACTGCCCCCGGTTATTAAAAATGACCGCATACGCAGAAGGTCTATCGTTGTATGCGCCAGATGGCTCAATACCAAATTGCAAAATATCTTCCATATAACGCGGAAACTAAGGCAGTTTTTCTAGTGGCTAGGCACGAGAAACTAGTTGCTAACATTGAGCGGGTAGGGGGAATCCTCTCCCCCGCTGCTTCACGCCTGCACACGCGCAGAGGTTCTGCAGCTCCTCCGAGCCCGGGTCTCTAAAATCTAAAGCAGTTTAGATTTTAGAATACCCTTCGACTCCCCATCAACTAATCTGAAATCATAAAGCTCCCGACAGACGGGGAACCTTATGATTTCAGAGCGGGTAGGGGGAATCGAACCCCCGGCAGCAGATTGGAAATCTGCGGTATTGCCACTATACGATACCCGCAACTGAATTATTGTGTAAGACTGCCGACTAAAAATCAATCCCCGCTTTCTAGAAAGCGGGGATTGATTTTATTTGCATTATTGAGAGTTTTGGGATTGCATCGGTAGAAATTTCTCTGCTTCTACGGCAAGCACATACGCCTCCTGAAAGAGAACATATGCCTCTCGATGCTGGCCCTTGCGAAGACTCTGCTGGCCTTCGGCTAGCGCGCGGTCTGCGGTGCGTAGTCTCTTTCGAACGTCTTTTGCAGTATCCTTCGGCACATCTTCAGTGTGTGACAGAAGGATGCGAATTTGTGCGATACGCGACTCGGTAGTGACAAGCGTATCTTCAGCCGCTTTCTTTATGTCCGTCTCGGTGTCGGCAAGTGCCTCGTGAAGTTCGAGGCTGATACCCGCCAATGCCTTCACGCGGAGCAGCGACTCGTCAATGCCTTCGGCAAGTGCACCGTAACTCTCTTCGGCATGAGTTTCCCATCTATCCACTCGAGCGACCCGCTCCGTAAGGTCATTCTCAATCAAGTCAGCAGTCTCTTTGTCGAGCATGCCGCCTACCGCAAGCCGTTCTGCCTCAATCAGCCGATTTTCTGCCTTGGTTGCCTCCCATTTTACTTGCGAGCTTTCGGTGTAAGCGAAAAGTGATGGCAGCTCCTCAAACACCATTACCTTTATAGAATATAACGACTCACCCGGCAGCGCGTCATTCGCCGCATAGAGTATCCCCCCGCTTGAAGTCAGGATAACCACCAAAGTCGCCAATACAAGAGGCGGCTTCAGGCCAAAAAATTTTGCCTTCAGGCTCCTTATGATTTCACTTAAACTTCTCTCAAGCCTCACGGGATGGACAGCCATGTATGAGATTAGGCGACTTTGTATCTCACCCTTCTCTTCGGGGGTAAGCTGCGTACCCTTTATTTCCCCGAGAATCGGTGAAAAGTGGGCAAAAAAAATTCCCGTATCTTCTATAGGGATTTCTCGAGCGCGAAATGGATAAAATGCCATAAATGCTTTCAGCGCCCGGAGAATGGATGATTTTTCCTCAGGGCGGAGGCTTACGGTCTTGGCTCGGCTAAAAAAATTTAACGATTTTCCAGACATTTCTTTCCAGTATTATGTATTTTCCTATGACTGCTATCCATCTCCGTTCAGTCCGTTCGTCGCGCGAAATCCACTTCCGTTTAAGCTATTTTCATTTTCCGTCTCTATAATCTTTCGCACCTGCTTCAAGCCTCTGTGAATGTGGACAGAAACGGTATTCGGCGTCTCATTCGTAACCTTGGATATTTCCTCAGGTGAAAGGTCGTCAATGTAGCGCATAATCAGGGCTTGGCGGTACTTGGTCTCAATCTTGTCGAGAAGCCCCAGGGTAATCTTTCCGTCAATCCTATCACGGATCCTACCCGTTTCCTCGACACCGATTTCGGTACCCTCTTCCATCATAGCATCCAGTGAAGATTCCTTCTTTTTCCGATACTCGTCAATGATTAAGTTATTCGTAACGCGGTAAAGGAAGGCGCGGATATTTCCGATGGAGTTGCCGTCCGCGATGTACTTCCACGTGCGCATAAAAGCCTCCTGTGTCAGCTCCTTGGCGCGTTCGCGAGAAGAGACGCGGTAAAAGCAGTGCCGGAAAATGGCGTCGGAATATTCGTTGTAAGCCGTTAAAAAGGCATCATGAAGTGCTACTCCCATAAGAAGACGATAAGGTAGAGGTGCTCTTACACGCCGAAAAGACGAGGGCTTGTAAGAGCAAAAGGCAGCCTAATTTTCTTCACACCCCCTTTATTTCAGGGGGGACAGAGGAGGGAGTAGAAAAGGCACGTTTGTGGTTCGCCACCATCAATCAGCACATCTTCGTTTCAGCACTGTCGGGGTGCCGGGAATCGAACCCGGTCTAAATGCTCTTTCACCCGCCTAAAATTTCTTCTAGTCGGGCCGCTGGGAATCGAACCCAGTCTACATGCTCCCAAAGCACGCGTACTACCGGTATACTACGGCCCGTCCAAATTTTGGGCGGGCAAGCAGCACTCGTGCAACCACTACACCACACCCCGTTTTCCGGGGTGCAATAGGCTTAAAACAGAATAGACCGTGTTACCAGTCTATTTGCCTGCATTAGAAACCCATGTTTCAGAAGGGAGCGCCTGTAGACTCTGTTGGAGACGGTGAACTCCCCATTCTCTTACACACCCCGGTAGTCCCAAACAGCATTTTCAATATGCTCAATATGGGGGTTTTTGCCCTCTTTGTCGAGAGTCACGGAAATAACGTCAATCTGCCAGGCTGTTTTAGAGCTGATACGTTCTCGAAGGCAGTATGTTTCGCAGAGGTTCTGCAGGGTTTGACGCTTCCGTTTATCAACCCGCTCGTCAGGTCTAAAGGACGTACGATGCGTATCAAGGCTTGCCTTGACCTCGATGAAGTAAAGCCTGCCGTCCCTTTTCGCCACAATGTCAATCTCCCCCATGGGAAGCTCATAGTTCCGACAAATGATACGATACCTCTTTCCTTCAAGATAGGTTACAGCCTCGTTTTCCCCGATCGTAGCTATTTGAGAGTTAGAAATCATTCCTCTAAGTATAAACCTGGAAATGTTTCACGCCAAACATTTTACATTTAAGTTTATTATTGAATATATTTGTGTGAAACGTTTCACAGACTTGTTTTACACGAAACTAACAAACTGCAAGTTTTTAGATAAATCCAGGAGGAGAATGTTTCACGTTTTACAAAAGGACATAAAGGACACGAATTAGCCGTGTCCTTTATGTCCTTTATCAACAGATAATGTCCTTTATGCACAGAGTTATTAACAGATGAGTGTCCTTTATAGCCATCATACAATGTCCACATGTCGAATCGAATCATCGCCCATATAGATATGGACGCCTTCTTTGCTGCCTGTGAGGAACGAGAGAACCCGCACTTAGCCGGAAGGCCCCTTGTGATAGGGGCCGACCCTAAGGGAGGAGGGGGGCGGGGAGTCGTATCAACGGCCAACTACCCTGCACGAGTTTACTGTATCCGCTCCGCCATGCCTATCTCTAAGGCCTGGGAGCTCGCCGAGGCGGCTAAGCGTCGAGGGGAGCCCGACACCGTCTTCCTTGATACGAATTATAGGCTCTATTCTGAGGTTTCGAAGCGTATCATGGCCATTGTTTCCCGGGAAACAGTTGCTTTCGAGGAGGCAAGCATTGATGAAGCCTATGCCGACATCTCCTCCCTCGGCACCTTTGAGAGGGCTATCGCCTGGGCCAAGATGCTGAAACAGCATATCAAAGAGCAGGAGCAGCTTACCTGCTCGATTGGTATCGGGCCAAATAAGCTGATAGCGAAGATCGCCTCTGACTTTAAGAAGCCGGATGGACTGACGGTGGTGCGGCCGGAGGAGGTCGAGGCGTTCTTGGAGCCGATGTCCATTAGAGCCATCCCGGGCATCGGACCGAAGACTGAGCAACTTCTGAATCTAAAGGACATAAAAG
>CAZOFN010000021.1:0-10616 GCA_964579195.1 uncultured Candidatus Saccharibacteria bacterium
GGACTTATTGCGTTCATTCAGTTTCTCGAGCGACCCACAAAAAAGAATATACTCCTTGCGGGCCTTACGCTCGGTGTGGCGCTCCTCCTTAAATTTTCTACGTTTATCTTAATTCCGATATATGGGGTTCTGTTTCTTACGTGGGTGGTCGTCCATTGGTCCAGGGAAAACAGCGCCTCCACAGTACTCCTCGATGCGTTATCGCTCTTTTTTAGAAGTGTTGCCATTGGATTCATTGCGCTTATTCTTATCTGGACAGTTTATGGCGTCTTCACAGCGAACTACCCTGTGGAGCGCCAGGTAAGCGACTCTCAGTTTCTTCTCTCCTCCTACGGCAACCGGGTACTTGCCGGTTTGCAAGAAAAGCTCGCAGGAAATGCGCTTACCCGACCTCTGGCGCACTATCTCCTGGGCCTCCTCATGGTTTTGCAACGAGCCTCGGGGGGAAACTTAAACTACTTCCTCGGCGAGGTAACCAACGCCGGCTCCCGACTCTACTTTCCCCTCCTCTATCTCGTAAAAGAGCCGCTCCCGCTCCACATTTTGACGCTCATGGCACTCGTGTTTTCTCTCCGTACCGTAATGCGACTTCCTCGCTGGAGCGCTACTGCCATCGCCGCATGGATACGGCAGAACTTTGTCATTTTTGCCGCCGGATTCTTCATCCTGTTTTACTGGCTCTATACCGTCCGTTCACCGTTGAATATCGGCGTTCGTCACGTCTTGCCGACGTTCCCTTTTATCTACCTGCTCGTCTCGCGAAACATCACTCACTGGGTTGAAGGAGCGCCTTCTCCGTCGCCGCAAAGCATTCGGGAAGTATTCATGGCGCTGTATCGGAGATTGCTTGCCCCATTGCCGCGATACGCACTCGCTGGCGTTCTCGTTGTCTGGCTGATACTGGAGACAGGTACCGCCGCTCCCCATTTTCTCTCCTACTACAACGAGCTTGCCGGCGGGACGCGCGAGGGATATCGCATCGCGGTTGATTCAAACTACGACTGGGGTCAGGACCTGAAGCGGCTTGCGGCATTTGTCGAGGCGCATGGTATTCAAACCATATACCTTGACTATTTTGGCGCCGGTTCACCGAGGACGGAATTCGGCGACCGTTTTGTCGAATGGAACTCGAGAAAGGGCGAACCGCCGCGAGGCTCTTATTTCGCGGTATCTGCAACCTTCATGCAAAATGCCGTTGGCCGTGCAAAGCCCGACGTCATTCGCATTCCCGGCCAATCCTATGAATGGCTCAACGAGCTAGAGCCTTTTGACCGCGCTGGCTACTCGATATTCATCTTCATTGTTCCTTAATCGAAGTAAAATTTCACATTTCCGAACATCGGGGACGGAGGGGTCGCCCGCAGAGAGGAAATGTGAAAGTTCACGAGTTACTTATACTTCACAAAGACCTTGTTCCCAAACCGCGCATCTAGATAATCTAACCTGTTTCTCTTTTCCCTCACTTCTTTTTCCAAGACCGCCTTCACAATGCCCGCCGTCTCATCAGGATGAGCATCTTTGGCAATGATGATTGAAAACCCTTCTTTGGTTCTCACCCATACATCCTTCGGCGCATTTCGCTTGAACGAAAAACTGACAATAGGAACACCTGCATGCACGTCAAATGCTGTGGATATTTGCTGAAACTGGAGCACTTCATTGGCATCAAACACGACGGTACCCAAGGGTGGTGGAGAAAGCTCCGAATGAAAAGAGAGAATCAGGCTGCCTTCCACAAGAGGCGCTTCACGGAACAGCACCCCTTCCTTATCCAAAAAGAAGCAGCTAAGGGCCTCGGCATTGGTTCCGCAGTATACCGCCCAAATGGAGCGCTCCTCGAGAGTGACAAGAACAGTCCTGGGAAATCGTTTTTCAACTTTGGCACTTCGCACTTCCGGGTAGAGAGTCTTAATAAGTGACTCCAATGTGCGCGGCGAGACGAAGAGAATATTCGAACGAGGGAGCAGCTTCCACCGATCTCCCGAGAGGCTGTCCTTGACGAACGCCCGAAGCTCGCTGTCTGCAATCGTCTCCGTCCCGTGTACCTCGATTTCAGCAACCTGAAAATAGGGAAGATGCAGCATTTGATACACACCAAGGTACATCGCGATGAGTATCCCCACCCCCAGTACAACAAAAAGACGCTTCTTTGTAAGCAATGCCGACCTTGCGTGCGGCTTCCGCCGATACACTACCCGATTGGTTTTCCAATCCTGTCCCTCCATCGACCTATTTTAGCACGACTACAAGAATCAAGAAGCTGGCCCAACACCATTTTTTATTCCGATCGGAATAAAAAATGGTATACTCTATACAATGAAGAAAGCTCAAACGAAAACAGGAAAGTTGCAAAGAGCCGTTTTGAGAATTCTTGAAGACAGTGCGGTAATGACATTTGCCTTACTGACTTCAAGCATGAATAGCCGAAAAGTTTTTAAAACCCTAAGAGAGTATGAACGCAACAGAAGGCGAGACCAACTCTCCCAAACTGTTTTCACATTAAAGCGGCGGCGACTAGTAGATTATCACGATAAAAATTCTGCCATCCGATTGACGCCGAAAGGCAAAGAAACCGCTATGCAACACCAGCTCGATGATATACGACTACCACGGGCAGAAAAATGGGATAGAAAGTGGCGACTAATTCTATTTGATATCCCAGAGCGGCATGGCAATACTCGGCGCGCCTTGTCAAAAAGGCTGAAGGACTTGGGAGCACTTCAGTTTCAACGAAGTGTCTTCATATATCCGCACGAGTGCCGCAAGGAAATCAACTTCATTATCAACTTTTTCAAGATAAGCTCATACGTCAGATATGCCGAGGCATCTATGATCGAGAGTGAAAAGAGCCTCAAGGCGCATTTTGAAATCTAATTATTGCATTACCATTTTTTATTCCGATCGGAATAAAAAATGGTATATTAGCGTTAACTTCCCGTTATCCTGTCAAGGTGAGGCGGCAGGTATGGCGCCAGCGCTGTGGGAATTTTTACCTCGCCATTTTTAGCTTGATAATTTTCGAGGATAGCAATAATGGCGCGGGAGGTAGCTAGTGCTGTTCCATTCAATGTATGAAGAAATTCGTTTTTGCCGTCTGCTCGGCGATAGCGAATATTGAGATTTCGCGCCTGATAATCGGTAGTATTGGAGGTAGAAGTCACTTCTCCCCAATCGCCTCTCCCCGGCATCCAAGCCTCCAAGTCAAACTTCCGCGCCGCTTGCGCACCGAGGTCTCCCGTACACATCTCAACCACTCGATAGGGAATTTCTAATCCCCGCCAAAGCTCTTCCTCAAGGCCCAGCAATTCCTGATGCAGCGCGGGAGAATCTTCAGGTTTTGCGTAGGCAAACATTTCAACTTTAGTAAACTGATGCACACGATAGAGGCCTTTCGAGTATTTCCCATAACTTCCCGCTTCTTGCCGAAAACAGTGAGAATACCCGGCATATTTTAACGGAAGGACTTTTTCGTCTAGAATTTCGTTAGCGTGAATCCCCGCCAGCGTGACTTCAGCCGTCGCAATTAATCCTAAGTTGCTTTCCTTGATTTCATACGTCTGGGCTTCCGGACCGCGCGGGGCATATCCCGTGCCGAGATAAAATTGATCGCGCGCCAGGTCGGGCGTTAACCAAAGTAAAAAATTCCGCTTTCGCAAAAAATCAAGTGCGTATTGCACAAGTGCCAACTCCAACAGAACTCCATCATTTTTTAAATAATAAAATCCGGCACCAGCAACCTTGGAGCCGCTTTCAAAATCAATGATCCCCAGTTGCGTCCCGAGTGCTACGTGATCAAGGGGTTGAAAGTCGAACTGCGGCTTTTCCCCCACTTCGCGGAGGACCGCATTATCTGCTTCAGATTCCCCTATCGGCACTTCAGGAAGCGCCAAATTAGGAATCTGATGCATTAGCGCCCGAACTTCCTCTTCGAGTACTTTCAACTCAAACTCCCTGTGGCCAACGCGATCTTTTAACTCCCTCGACCTGACAATCGCTTCATCGCGCTCCGCACCGGAGAGTTCGGCGATGGCATCTGACTCTTTGTTATGCTCTGCTCTCATCTCCTCTAACTCCCGAAGTACCTCACGCCGCTTCTGATCAACTTCCATAACCAGATCAATATCAACATCCATGCCGCGATTTTTTACCGCAGTTTTTACTGCATCGGGGTCTTTTCGAATCAGCTCAATATCTATCATGGTTCGCTTCTGCGAGGACGCATAATCGGAAAGAATACCAATTCTCGTACCGTTCGATTTGTGATCACGGCAAAAAATCGCTCCGAATAACCAAATCCTGCTGCGGGCGGCATACCATATTCAAGCGCCTCAACAAAATCTTCATCCATCATCTGCGCCTCTCGGTCACCTGCTTCCCGCATTTGTACTTGTTCCTCGAATCTCACACGTTGGTCAAGAGGATCATTCAGCTCGGACCATCCGGTGCCAAGCTCCGTGGCGCATGCGACAATCTGAAGCCGTTCGCCGCGCAATGGGTCCTCCCGATGCCGCTTTGCAAGCGGTACCACATCAATGGGCGGAAGCACCAAAAATCCAGGCTGAATCAACGTCGGCCGCACTTTCTTTTTGAAAATTACATCAATAAGCCGTCCGCGACCGGGATGATCCGTAACATCAATGCCCTCTCTTTCGGCGTATGACTGGAGCTCGACAGAAGAAACTGAAGCTAAGTCAATGCCGGTATTTTTCTGAAAGACTTTATAGTAATCAATGCGCGGCCACGCCCCCGACCAATCAATCATCTGGCCTTGCCACTCATGCGAAAGAGTACCAAGAGTTTCCTGCATGACGTGCTTCACCATGCGTTCTACCATCTCCATCATCATCTCGTAGTCGGCGTAAGCCCAATACACTTCCATTTGCGTGTAATCTTGTAGGTGCTCGCGATCTATTCCTTCATTTCGGAAAATTCTTCCAATCTCAAAAACTTTTTCGTATCCACCCACCAACAAGCGTTTCAAGTGAAGCTCCGGTGAAATCCGAAGATACAAATCAATGTTGAGTGCATTTAAATGTGTCACAAACGGTTCTGCATCAGCACCCCCCGTCGTCGGCTCCAAGATCGGAGTCTCAACTTCGAGAAATCCCTCCTTTAAAAGGAAGTCGCGTGTTGCTTGCCAAAAGTGAGACTTTTTACGGAAGAGCTCTCGCTCCTCTGGATTCATGATGAGATCGACATACCGACGACGCAGTCGTTCCTCGATATCAACAAGACCGTGCCACTTATCGGGAAGCGGTAAAAGCGTTTTTGAAAGCATACTAAGGCGCGAGACCTCGACTGACTTTTCCCCGCGTTTTGTTACCATCCCCTTTCCCGAGACCTCGACAATATCGCCAATATCCATGTTCTCAAAGACAAATCGCGACGTTTCGTCGAGCACATCGGCCTTCAAGAGAAGCTGAATTTTTCCCGATCCGTCGCGGAGGTCGGCAAATGCCACGCCCCCCTGCTCGCGTTTCGCCATTACCCGGCCAGCCACCGTGACTTCAGAGCCATTGTAACGTAGAAAATCCTCTGCAACCTCCGAAATGCGAAGATGCCGGCGTGACACGGCCGGATACGGGTCCAATCCTTTTTCTTTAAGCGCGGCGAGCTTTTTTTCGCGCTCTTTCCTGATGTCGTCGAGCGCCATTTCTCTTCCTATCCTAGCACCGTCTTTCCTACCCGAACAGTCGCTACGTGATATCCCGAATGGTAAATACCTGCACGCCGGCAGGAACTTTTACCTCGACTTTGTCGCCTTTTCTCTTTTCTAAAAATGCCTTGCCGAGAGGTGATTCGTTAGAAATTTTCCCCTCGGGGGGATTCGCTTCTTCCGAACCTACAATTGTGTACCGTACATCACCTTCTCGTGCAGTAACGAGAACGGTGGACCCGATGTCAACAATGTCTGTCCGATGATTTTCTGAAATGACGACCGCGTCACGGATGATCTCATCTAGCTCCGCGATACGAGATTCGATTTGTGACTGCACATCTTTTGCCTCTTGATACTCTGCATTTTCCGAGAGGTCACCAAGTGCCTTTGCAGACTCAATACGCTCGGCAATGTCTTTGCGCGCCGCCGTCTTTAATTCATTTAATTCCTTCTTTAATCGCTCCAGGCCCTCTGCGGAAAGATACTGCATAAATAAATTTCTAATTACTAATTTTTTGAAATATCCTAGCACTCTTTCATGAGGCATCAGATATTAGAAATTGAGAATTTACTCGGTTAGTGCTCCCCAGTAGACTGAGCATCCCACGTATTGCAAGATGCCTATCCACTCAGCAAGAATCAGGAAGTAAGAATTAAGAATTTATCAAAATGCTGTCCTTTTCCTTGATTCTTGATTCATGATTCTTAATTCTAATGGTGGCGGCCTTCCGTAAAGTACCAGTACAGGGCATCACGAACAACACGCGGAGCAATACCGGTGTTTGCACGTACATCTTCCGCCATGACAACAACCACAAGCTCCGGCTCCCGATACGGCGCAAAGGCAGAAAACCAGCCATGCGTATTAGTGAGAAACCCGGTTTGGGCTGTCCCCGTCTTGCCTGCCACCTCGACGGGAAACTCTGAAAAGAAGGCGCGTGCTGTTCCTTCTGTCGCAACGAGACGCATGCCTTCCCGGACAACCTGAAGCGACTGGGATTTGGCAATATGAGATGCAAGTGCTGCAGGTTCAATGGTTTCTTCGACATTGCCCCGCTCGTCGAGAATCGCGCCAGCCACCTGTGGCTTCCAGAGCGTTCCGCCGTTGGCAACCACTGCTGTCATTGCGGCAATTTGCAATGGAGTAGCCTGAAATGAACCTTGCCCGATCGCTGTTTGGTACGTATCTCCGATACGCCAAATAGGGTCGCCGGGACGCGTCTTTACGATGGTATCGGGGTCTGGAACAAGGCCAGTCGTCTCTCCCGGCAAGTCGATGCCGAGTTTTGCCCCCAATCCGAACTTTCTCATGTACTCTCCGAGCTTCCTGATCCCCAGACCCTGAATATCCTTATAGCCGCCGCCTACAATATAGAAATAGACGTTCGCCGACCACTGAAGTGCGGCGCGCATATCAATAAGCCCATGTGCTCTCCAGTCGGGGAAAATTGTCTCTTCACCCGGCCGATATGGATTCGGGACCGCAATGGATCCGGAGTCATAAATTTTTGTCAGGGGGTCAATGATATTTTCCTCAAGCGCTGCAGCCGCTACGAGGGGTTTGATCACGGAGCCGGAAGGGTACTCACCGGAAATTGCCCGATTAAAGAGAGGCTTTGAAGATGCAAGAAAAATTTTTCGATACTCTTCAGGTGAAATGCGCCCGCGGAAAATATTTGGGTCGAAGCTGGGAAGCGACACAAGCGCCCGTACTGCGCCATTCCGTGGGTCTATCGCAACGGCGCTCCCTGCGGCCTTTCCGGCAGCAGCAAGTTCATGAGAAAGGCTTTCGTGGAGCATGCGTTGGAGCCCGGCATCAATATGCAGTATCAGACTCTTCCCAATTACGGGGCGGAGACTGGGCAACTCGCCCACAGGAGTGTGTGATGCATTGACTTCCACCAGCTTTTGGCCCGGTGTTCCGCGGAGTTTTTCCTCATACATCGCCTCGATGCCGGTCTTGCCTATGAGACTGCTTGGGGAGTACCCCACCTCTTCCTTCAGCTCCGTATCGGAAATTTTTCCGATGTAGCCAACGACATGCATAAACGCCGGACCCTCCACATAGTCGCGCAACTCACGTTCACGAATGACGACTCCCGGAAACCGGCTGGAGCGTGCCTCGATTTCCACCACGGCCTCGCGCGAAACGTCAGAGGCCAGCACAATCTCCTTCGGCAGATGCTTCTTCTCCTCTGCCGAGCTGAATCTAACTTCTGCAAATGCATCTTCTGAAATTCCAAGAACTTCTGTGAGTGCCCTGAAAAGACTTTCGCGTTTCTCCTCATCATCGGGCACCTCACTCGAGCGAAGAACTGCCTCAAACACCGGCGCATTCCTTACAAGTTCCTCGCGATAACGGTCGAAAATAATGCCACGAGGAGCCGGCAGTTCAACGGCAAAGACATGATTGTACTCCGCCCGCTCCGCCAAAGCCGCACCCTGAATAACCTGCAGAGTCCCCGCGCGGAGAAGAAGCGCCGAAAACCCGAGGAGTACGACAAGCGCTCCCATGCGAAACGGCAGCTGGCTCAGGGAGTATTCGATCTGTCCCTCGAGGCGCATGGAGTCGAACTCTGCAGAATGAAGCGTATCGGCAAAAATTTCCTCCGGCTGTATCTCTCCACCGCGATTCCCCGATTTGTTTCGCAAAGACCATCGCATAGGTAGAGTTCACTTTAACGCTGGTATAAAAGACGTGATGGGGCGCGGTATGAATATTCATACCGAAGAAGAAGCCAGCAAAAGAACGTCACAACAGCAATGGAAGCAATTTTCCACAGTGCGGCCTCACCGGAAATCCATCCTGCGTTCGTCATGTATCCAAAAAACCAGGCAACAGCCGGAACCAGTACTTCGGAAACGACAAGTCCCCCGCCGATGATGCTTATATCACCCCATATATAACGGTGCTTCAAAAATACCTTGCAAAGCCAGGTAAAAAGAGAAAGAAGCATAAAACTCACGACATGGGTTCCGAACGGAAGGACAGAATATGTGTCCAACACAATCCCCACCATCGTTCCACCAAGTGCATGCTCGATCAATGAACGCTTTCTGCCCCAGAAAAGAAACATCCCAAACACAAAATGTATGCCGAACGAGGAAAATGGCGGAACGCCGGCAATAAATAAAAACGGCGAAAGAAGAAAGAGTACAAGCGACATGGGGTAAAAATTTAGGCGAACTATTCGAGAATGATAATAACCTGGGAAAGTGTCGCAACATCCATGGGAGCTTTTGCGCGAACATCGAGAAACGACTCCGTGGGAGAGTGAGAAACGTTCACTACGGCCCCCACTGGAGTGAATGACGGCACGCCGGCATTTCGGCCGATGGAGACAACGACGTCACCCGGATTTACCGCTGCGTCCTTTGCCACAAGGCTGATGAGATATTCGCCATTGTTATCGCCGCGCAAAACACCGTTGACTCCGGAAGGGTAAACAGCAACGGTGATCGTCTCAGAGGGGCTTGAAAGAAGACGTACCGTGGCAGTATTGGAAGCGGTAGTGCGAATTACGCCGAGTATGACACCCTGGGGAGAAAGCACGACAGCCCCCTCACTGACAGCACCCGAAGATTCCTTGATTACCAAAAATTCATCCCGCCCTTCATAAAAACTTCCAATTACCTCTGCTGCGACTGTCCTTCGACCCTCTCTCTTCCCAATTTCGAGAGCCTGCATGAGGGTTTCATTTGCTGTCTGAAGCTTTGCGTACTCCGCTTCGACGAACACCAAGCGCTCTTCCACGGTACGAAGCCGTTCCGCCTCGCGGAACGCGCCGAGCCAGTGCGTTGCCGAAGTTCCGAGCGTATTCACGGCTCTCGCAACGCCGGAAATCGGCGCCGCAACAAATGAGGAAACACTCCCCACGCCGCTTCGGAGAGCCTTCGAGAACGGAGGGTAAAAGATGAAAAGAACAACCAGAAGAAAGGCAAGCGCCAAACCCACCCAGTATGCGAAGGAGCGCCGAACCATACGGTTTTCAGACTGCAACCGGTACACGCTCGTACCGGGTTGTCACCAGCACATTCCTCAGTACTTCAAGGTCTTCCAGAATCATGCCGGTTCCTCGAACCACTGCCGTCAGTGGGTCTTCAGCAACGTGTGTTGCGATTTTCGTCTCCTGGGACACCAGCTGGTCGAGCCCTCGAAGCAGCGAGCCGCCTCCCACGAGCATAATTCCCCGATGCATGATGTCGGCGATCAACTCCGGAGGCGTTTCCTCAATCGCAGCTTTTATGGAATTCACGAGGGCTGCAATGGAGTGCTTTGTCGCGCGGCGGATATCGCTGTCGTCCACCACCACTTCTTTCGGAAGGCCGGAAATCACATCGCGGCCGCGCATGGTCGCCTCAATTGAGCGCGGCAGTTGAATGGCCGACCCAATCGCAATCTTGATATTTTCAGCCGTTCGTTCGCCAAGTACCAGCTTATACTCCTCGCGGGCAAAGCGAATAATATCCTCATTCAGTCGGTCACCGGCAATTCGCAAATTTTTGGATGTTACAATCCCGCCGAGCGAGATGACGGCAATGTCAGCTGTCCCGCCGCCGATATCAACCACCATTGATCCAACGGGCTCTTGCACGGGAAGCCTGACGCCGATGGCCGCCGCCATGGGTTCCTCCACGAGATACACTTCCCGCGCCCCGGCGTTTCGTGCCGCATCCTCCACTGCTCTTCGCTCCACCTCTGTGACTCCCGATGGAATTCCAATTGCAACTCTCGGGCGCGGGAAAAAACTGAATGTTTCGTTATGAACTTTCTGGATAAAATGGCGCAGCATCTCCTCCGTCACTTCAAAATCGGAGATTACGCCCTGCACCAAAGGGCGCGTTGCGACAATATGCGACGGGGTGCGCCCCACCATGTGCTTTGCCTCGGTGCCTATGGCGAGAATCTTTCCCGTCTTTTGGTTCACTGCCACCACAGAGGGCTCATTAATCACAA
>CAZOFN010000022.1:0-10609 GCA_964579195.1 uncultured Candidatus Saccharibacteria bacterium
ATGAATGCGATAAATGTAAGGCTCGAAACGGCAACCTGCTTAACCAGTGTGGGAGGAATCGTCAGCGGCAAAAATAAGAGCGGCGTGAGAAACGCTGCTCCATAGAGAGCCCACCGTGCAGTACTACGCCACCAGTTGCTTTGCGCCTCGACATCGGCGACCACATCATCTGCCACTACTTCTCCACCCCCCGACCAGGCTCGTACATCAGTATTCATGAAGTTGGCATAAAAAGCTTAAAAAATGCTTTAAACGTGAGTCCATCTTAGTAAATCCAAAACAGCCCCGTCAATAAAGTAATCCAGGCTCTATCCACTCTTGCCAAACCTTACCAGACTCGCTATAATAATTCTCATCTTTTACATCAGATGGTCGCCCCCCACCACTTTTGCATTATGCACTACCTGTACTTCCTCACGAGCCTGCACGACGGTAAGTTCTACATAGGCACAACAAGCGATCTCCGCAAAAGGCTGAAAGAGCATAATGAACAGAAGAGTAAAGCCACTGCGTCCCGCAGACCCTTTGAACTGATATACTATGAGGCCTACAAGTCACCACGAGATGCTCGAATAAGAGAACGGCGACTGAAGCAGTTCAAAAATGGGTACCGAGAACTTGTGAAGCGCTTATCATACAGCATCTCGTGAATGCAAAAGTGGTGGGGGGAGGAAAGTCCGAACACCCCCGATGCTTCGCATCGGAAGTCTAAAGTAATAAGTCTGAAGTCTGAAATTTTCAGCCTTTAGCCTTCAGATTTTGGCCTTCCGAGGCGGAGCGTCGGGACGGGTAGCGGCTAACGGCCGCCTGCCGTGCTTCGCACGGAAATCCTAAATCCTAATCTCTAAACAAATCCAGATGCCAAAACCCAAAAACGTTTAGAAATTAGAGATTAGAAATTAGAGTTTCCGCGCGGAGCGCGGTGCGGGATAGTGCCACAGAGACAATACTAATCCCCCGCCGCTCTTGAAAACGAGCACGGGCAACAACTATCAGCTCTCTATCAGTTCGAAGCTGTATCTCAATCCAGTTTCGAGTTCAAGAGCGGCGGGGGATGAAAGGTGAAAAGTAATCCGCAAAGGATTTCTGTATTGCGGCAACGCGATACAGTGGAAAACCCTACCTGGTGCAAGAGCAAACCGATGCTTCGCATCGGAAGTCTAAAGTAATAAGTCTGAAGTCTGAAATTTTCAGCCTTTAGCCTTCAGATTTTGGCCTTCCGAGGCGGAGCGTCGGAAAAGTAGCTCGCTTGCCCTCTGCGAAGTCGAAGGACTTCCCAAGACAGAGCGCATGAGTAATCATGCGTCAAGATAGATGGCCATCTCCGTCACCTACTTAGCTTTTACAGAAAGTATTCTCCAGCAAAACAAGTCTTCACTTGTACATTGAAGAGCTTCGCTAAGGACTAAGTAGGTGACGGAACAGAATTCGGCTTACCGATCTAAGAGACATACATCAAAATCCTCGTCCCAAAGACGAGGATTTTGATTTTCAAATATTCATCCGATTCTTCACGAGCTCAAAAATCTTCTGATGTCCTTCGGCGTTGGGATGCAGGCCGTCATCGAGCCATACTGAGTAGTTCTGGTCTTTCCAACTCGAAAATACGTCGATAAAAGGGATATTTTTCTCCACACAGAAATCTTTCACAATGCCGGCATACTTCTCTTTTAAATCATTTCGTTCCGCTAAATGCGGAGCCCAAGGCAATGGTGAAGTTTTAGACTCATCGACAGGCGCCGAACTCAGGAAATAGACTTGGTGCGCAATCACTCTCGCTTTTTCATAAAGGTACTCAATATTGCTTCCGAACTCTTCCTCGGAAACCTGGCTCTTCTTTTCATTAATGAGCCATGAAGCATCATTGCCGCCGATTGAAAATGCAATAATGATCTCGCCATATTCAAAATCTTCCAGCCGTGCGGTCGCTTCCTGTTCGAACCTCTTCACGATTCCACAAGTCGTGTCGCCAGAAACACCCAAGTTGTAGATGAAGTGATCCTTGAAATAATGAGCTCGCAAACGCTCAACCCATCCTCCTTTCCTATCCCAAGCGCCCCAAGTCGTGCTCGTTCCAAAGAATAAGCAGAGCTTCATAAAAATAATGAGCCACTGCTCTTATCGAGCGCTTGGTTCACCAGACGATCGGCCGCGCGATTTTTCTCTCGCGGAACGTGGCGGAACGTAACTTGGCCAAAATCGAGCGTCAGGTTCCATATCTGAATAAAAAGCGGAACCACATTCTCCGACTCAATCTTGTACAGATGACTCAACTGCCTGATTAATAGTTCCGAGTCCGCCCGCACTTCTACGTGGAGCGCCCTGGTTTTTTCTTTTCCCAAAAGCGCCTTCAGTTTTTTTAGGCCGAAAACAACGGCTGCATACTCAGCTTCATTATTCGTCCGTGTGCCGATTGCCTCACCATACGACTTAATGGGGTTACCTTTAGCATCAATAATGTAGACACCAATCGCTGACGGCCCCGGATTCCCACGCGAGCCCCCATCGGTGTACATGACAATCAAATCACTTGGAACTTTTTTTGCGATTTGCGGAGTCATGCAATTATTTTCAAATATATGTCGCGGAGTCGCTCGGCATCATCGAGTGCATGATGCTCGCGGTATTGCGAAGCGTCAATACCAAACTCCGCAGTGAGACCCAATACGCTAGTGCGTTTTCCCGAAAAGACCGACGGATCGCGCCGAACGGCAAAGAGCATGGAGGCAAAGTCCAGAAAAATCCAGTGAAAGGGCGCATCTTTTGTAGACTCCCCACCCGGGTTGAAAAGTTTAAGAAGGTAAATTGCGTCATACACATTTATATATGACATTAAAAATGGCCGCCCTTCGCCCAGGAACTGAATAATTGACTGCTTCGCCGATTCCCGGCTGACTTTTGTGCCTGTCATATGTGGCAGCACATGTTCTTCGACAAACTGACTGCACTCTCCTTCGTGCTCAAGCTCGAGATAAAGCTTTTCTCCCGTCATCTTTACCATGCCAAGGGAAATTATCTCACCCTTGTATGGATCAAGCGTTGAAAATTCGGTATCCCAGAATATCAGATTATCCGAGAAAGGCTTAAGTTTTCGCCTAATCCAAAAATCAAACATGATTGCGTTTTCCTCTTTCGAGGGCTTCAATGCCAACAAGGTTTCCATCCATCACAAAGTCAAGCAGTGCACCGCCGCCCGTGGACATGTAGACATTCTTGGTGGGAATGCGCGTTTCCCGCCACAATGCTTCCAGGTCTCCCCCGCCCACTACAACTCTGGCGCGGGACACAGCAAGCGCCCGGGCAACGGCAATAGTGCCCATGCGACACTTTGGCATCTTCACAACGGAATCCGGCCCGATGTCGCAGATATAGTCGTTTGCACCCACATCATCTACAGAATGAACCAAAGGGTGGGCTAAACCCCGCGAAGCGGGGTCGCCCGACCTTTTAGGGTCTAGGGTGGCGCCATCTATACGATGCAGTACCCTCACATCCTGCGGCAGAATCAGCTTCCGTGAAGCAAGAAGTCTTTTTGCCATACCAAACGCTCCCTTTTCAATAGCAGAGCGGCCGACGATCCCCCCACGTGCGGCGAGCAGTGTATTAAACAAAGCGCCCCCAAGCACTACTCCATCAGCATAGGAAAGAAACGAACGAATATAGCGAATTTTTGTTGAGATTTTCGCCCCACCGATAATAACAAGAAATGGACGTCGCGGGCGCACAAAAATCTTTTTTAATTTGAAAGTCTCTTGCACAAAAAGCAACCCCGCATACGAAGGCAGAAGCTTCGGCAGATGAACAATTGAAGCTACATTGCGATGCGATTCAGCAAAAGCGTCATTGACGTACAACTCCCCCCAGCGCGCCAAGGCTTTTGCGAACGAAGGTGAGTTCTTTTGTTCACCCGGAAAAAACCGAAGATTCTCCAAAAAGAGAACTGTTTCCATCCGCCGCCGTGGATTTTCCTTCAAAGGATTGCGGACGAAGTGAACGTTTCTTTGGAGGAGTTGCGAAAGACGTTTTGCAATAGGAGCGGCAGAAAGTCTTGTATCATACCTCTTCGGAGAGCCCCGATGCGTACAAACAGCCACCGTTCCACCGTGCGCCAAAATCCATTGGATTGTGGGAAGACATTGTCGGATCCGAAAGTCGTCAAGAACTCTGCCACGTTTATCAAAGGGCACATTCATGTCAACCCGCACAACCACCCGTCTTCCTTTCACGGATGCCTTTGTCACACTTTGAAATTTCATTGCTTTTATTGTAGCGTACGGTTGATAGAATGCCGAGCGCCACTTCTAAGAAACTGAATATCGTCATCGCGGGAGGAGGGTTTGGTGGAATCTCTGCGGCTTTGCGTCTTGATAAAGCCCTCAGGCGTTTTCCTGCAACGTTGAGAGAACGATATCGCATCGTACTGGTAAACAACCACCACTCGCACCTCTATACGCCAGCGCTCTACGAGATTGCCGCCATTCCCCAAGGTGAGCATGCGCTCCAGTATGTGAAATCCTCCATTGCCATTCCGCTCGCCAATATCTTTCACGGAACGAACGTGGAATGGCTCGAGCGAACGATTGTCACCATTGATAGAAAAAGTCGGAAACTTCTTTTCTATAATGAAGAAAGTCTTTCATATGAATTCCTTGTTGTAGCCCTGGGAGCGCAAACCGCCTACTTTAACATCCCCGGCGCAGAGGAACACAGCCTGCCCCTAAAAACATTTGCAGATGCCATTAGACTACGGGACAAAATTCAGCTCGCTTTAGAGGATGAAGATAATAATCTTGCTGTCGTAATTTGCGGCGGCGGGGCGACTGGCGTGGAGCTCGCCGCAGAATTCGAAAACTTTGTTTGCGCAATCCGCAATATTTACCATCCGGGAAGGCAGTGCATAGTCCGCGTCACCATCATTGAAGCAGGACCACAAATTCTCCCCAGTTTTAGTCCGGACGTTGTCACAAAGACTCGGCGTCGCCTCGAGCAACTCGGCGTGGCAATAAAAACAGGAAACCCCGTTAGCCGTGTAGAAAGGGACAAAATCATCTTGAAAGATGAGACTTCTGTTCCTTACTCGGTATTCGTCTGGGCGGGGGGGGTGAAGGCAAACTCTATCCTTGAGACACTTGAGCTCCCGCTCTCCAAAAAAGGTGGTCTCCCGGTCAATGAATATTTAGAAGCTGATGAGCGCATATATGCGATTGGCGACAATGCGTATTTTGTAAACCCCAAAACCGGTGAGCCGCTCCCCTGGAACGCGCCCATTGCAGAAAACGAAGCCCGCATTGCGGTGGAAAACATTATCGCAAACATTCTTGGAAGAGAAAAAAAAATCTTCCAGTCGTGGAAGAAGTATCCCTTCATTCTTGCGCTCGGAAACAAATACGCAGTGGCAGACCTTGTCCTCTTTACCGTGAGCGGTGTGACCGCCTGGGCGTTGAAGCTTGCTGTCGAACTGCGTTACCTGTTTTTCATCCTCCCGTTCTGGGAGGCATGTTCTACATGGTGGAAGTATGTCAGCGTATCGCTTTCGAACGATAGCAGAGCCACCACACCCACGGAAGAGCATGCCTCATCTTAGAACTCCCTCAAAACCTCTTCCGCGACCGCGTTTTTGCGTGTTTTGTCGATCCTGCAATGTACTGCGAGGGGGGTATATAGGGTCTTCTACTACTCCGACGAGGAGCAACGAAGCGGGGCGGCAAAACACGCAGGTTTTGAAGGGAGTTCTAAGACACGCCAAGCGCAAGGGCAGCCGCTAACTCCACCGCTCCGATAATCTTTCCTGCCTCCTCGATGTTGAGAGAAGCCCGCCCCACGAGCACCCCATTTACAGTCCTTTCTGTCTCTGTGAAGAAAGAGGAAGCATTTTCTGCTGTTACCGAGCCGCCATAGAGCACCCTCACTCGCTCGGCGCATCCCTCTCCATAAAGCTCGGCCAGTACTTTTCGAATGTAAATTGCAGTTTTATGCATATCAGACGGCGTGTCGGCGCTTAAGCCGCCCCCTCCTGAACTGATTGCCCAAACCGGCTCGTACGCAACAATAAGAGACGCTTCCAAAAGCAGCGGCGGTATGTCGTGCACCGCATTTTTCAACTGTGTTCCAACAAGCTCCGGCACTGAATTTCCCTCCCTCATTTCCTCGCCAATGCAAAGAATCGGGCGGAGGCCATATTCGAGCGCTGCGCGGAGCTTGGCGTTGACCATGGCATCGGTTTCACCGAGAAACCGTCGCCGCTCGGAGTGTCCCAAAATTACATATGTCACGCCAAGGCCAGTCTCCATTGCCGGCGAAATTTCACCAGTATAGGCGCCCTCCCGTTCCCAAAAGGCATCCTGCGCAGCAAGATGTACCGGCGCCTCTCCCCGTACCTCTAAATCGCGTATTCCCCATCGCTTCTCAATTGAAGAAAGAAATGGAAATGGAGGGGCAACGGCCACTGCAGCGTATTTTGCAGTTTTCACCCGTGTCCAAACATGGGAAAAAAGTTCGACAGCCTCCGCTTCAGTTTGCGGGTTCATCTTCCAGTTGAATACAATGAGCGGTTTCGTCATAAGCGTTATGCGAATCTACGGATCAATGCCAATCACGCGAATTGCGAATGCAGTAATTGTGTCATTCGCAATTAGTAAATCGGCATAGGATTCGTTGATTGGCATCATATTTTTACCGAGCGGAAAAAATCGGCTGCATCCTCAGGGGCTACCGTGGTGATTTCGATGCCGGTACCAAATTCAAAGCCACCCCATATCGCCGTTTTCGGGAGAATCTCAAGATGCCAGTGATAATGCTCGTAATTCTCCGCGGTTTTTGCAGGCGCAGTATGAATAAAAAAGTTGTAGGAAGGATTATTCAGTCCCACCGAGAGTCTGGCGAGCGCTGCGTGGAGCGATTCAGCAAACAGCCGAGACATGTTATCTGGCATCAACTCAAAACGCGAGGCATGATGCTTGGGGAAAATTCTTATTTCAAATGCGGCGTGCGAGGCAAATGGGCATAGGACGACAAACTGCTCATTTTCAAAAATTACACGCTTTCCATCAGAAAGCTCAAACTCAATAAGAACACAATGCACACAACGCTTTTCGGATTCATAGTAACGCTGAGAGCCAACCAGCGACCGGTAAATGTCGGGAGGAACTACGGGAATGGCAATTAGTTGCGAATGCGGGTGATTGACCGAAGCTCCCGACAGCGGACCGTGATTGTGTAAAATGCTAATGTATTCGATGCATAGTTCCCTGGCCAATATACTCATCCGTGCACGGTATGCTCTGACGAGTGCTACAATTTCCGGCAGGCACATTTCAGCGATTGAGCGGTCATGGGGGCGCGTCACCATAACTTCATGGAAACCAACTCCGTCAATCCGCTCATGGGGCCCGACCTTCTCGGGCGAGGGGCACTTGGTATGAGGCGAGAATGCGGGGTACTTATTTTGAAATGACTGGACAAACCACTGTCCTCTTTGAGACTTAGGCAGCTCTTTTGGAGCACCTATAGAGCCCTCCAACGTTACAAGCAGTGTTGCGTTCTCCTCATCAAGTGTTTCAAAAGGACACTCTTCAATCGGATTTGCAACCGGGGGGCTGGGGAGAGAGGCGAAATCCCGCGGCCTTCGGCCGCGGCCCGTTGCAATCACTACCCACTCGCCTGAGACCATATCTCGACGAAGCTCTGAAGGATGTATCCCCTCTTTTTTTCCCATAACAACGGACTAAAAGCGTTCAGTCATAAACCCCTCTCTGGGCGTTAAGTCGGACGGTAATCAGTTCTTCGAGCGTTGTAATATAACTCGAAAGCTTGACTTTCGAACCCGCCGGATTATTCCATCGCACCGGCACTTCCTTGATTTTCAGCCCATGCCGTTTCGCAATCAAGAGAATCTCGAAGTCAAATCCCCATATTTTCAATGTCTGGCGCGAAAACACGATTTCAGCCGCCTTTTTCGAGAACATCTTAAACCCGCGCTGGCTATCACGGACATCCCAGAGGCCGGAAACAGCGCGGATGACGTACTTGGAAAGTTTGCCGAGCATTCTCCGATACCACTGAGCATGCTCCTCGACTACCGCTCCCGGTACTTCAATGGAGCCAATGACAATGTCATAGCAATCCCTACTCGCGTTTTCACCGTAACAAAGAAACGGCAAGAATTTTTCGAAGTGGTTGGGGGAAGTGGAGTTATCGGCGTCGGAAAAAAGGCGTATATCACCAGTGGCTGCCAGCATTCCAAGTTTTACCGCACTTCCTTTCCCTTTCTCCGTTCCATCGAGAACTCGCAAACGGGGGAACTCTCCCACAAGTCCCATCAGAATTTCCCTTGTTCGATCTGTTGAGATATTGTTTATCGCAATAATTTCATATTCAAAAGGCTGGCGTGCCAAGCAGAAAGCCACTTCGCGCACGGTTTTTTCTATGACTTCTTCCTCATTGTAGCAGGGAATCACCCAGGAGACCTTCATAAAGACATTATACGATACGCTTTCGGTCCAAAAAACTTTGCAAAATAAGAGCCGCAGCCGAGGCGTCTGTGTTTACTGTTGAGTACTGCCTGGCAATTTTTGTAGAAAGTATTTCATTTTCCAACTCGATGAAAAGGTCACACCGAGTACGAACTGACTCTGCCAAATCATAAACCTCACGGCGAATGCTTGCATCCATCCCGGGAACCTCGGGGGGGAGGCCGATAACCACTGTTTTTACTTGTTCTCTCTTCGCAATAGTGCACAACATATTTACGAGATCGGCACCATCTTCAATAACCAGTGTTTCGCGAGGAAATGCGATTACCCCCTCCTCATCGGAAAGGGCAATGCCAATGCGCTTCTTCCCGTAATCAACCCCCAAGTACCGCATGAATAGCTACTCTTTTGTGACGATGAGTCCGCCGTCTTCTGTCACCACCACGGTGTGTTCAAAGTGAGCCGCCAGCCTCCCATCGGCAGTGCGAAACGTCCACTCATCTTTGTCGAGGACGACGGCAAACTTCCCCTCTGTCGCCATCGGCTCAATGGCAATCACCATGCCTGCATGCAACACCGAGCCTTCTCCGCGAGAGCCGTAATTGGGGACGTAGGGATCTTCGTGTAGTTGGTAACCCACTCCATGTCCCGCCAGCTCTCGCACAACTCCAAATCCGTGTCTCTCGATATGCGCTTGGATTTCTGCGCCAATGTCGCCGATCCGAGCACCTGCTTTAATCCTCTCAATACCCTTGTAGAGCGACTCTTCTGTCACCTGCAGGAGTTTAGCGGCCTCGGGCGATATGGTACCCACGCCCACCGTTACCGCCATGTCCGTTACCATAGGTCTTGGAACTTGCCGCCCATGGCGAGCCTCGCCTTCGGCGGGAAACTTGAAACTTGAATCACGACCCCCTTGAGATTCGTGACTCATGATTCGTGATTCGTGAGTTGGCCACCACATCCCTATATCAAGTCCCACAATATCCCCTTCCTGCAGTACCCGCGAACGCCGCGGAATACCGTGCACAACCTCGTCGTTTACCGATACGCAAAGCGATGCAGGATACGGCACTTTTGCGTCAAATGCCCGATATCCTTTGAATGCGGGGTTCCCCCCCGCTTCCCGAATCAGCAATTCTGCATGTCTGTCGAGCTCCTCGGTAGTGACACCCGGAGCAACGTGCTGTTGCACGCGAGTAAGGATTCGGGCGAGAATTTTGCCGCCCTTCCTTAAGATTTCAATCTCCTCCTCGGTTTTGACTGAACGTCCAGTCACAACAGCGTATCCATCTTACTCTTTATCAGTGAAGAAACTTCGTCGGGCGATCCTTCTCCATCGATGCGAATAGAAACAACGCCATTTTTCTCCAGGTAATGAATCGTCGGCACAATTTGCTGCTTATACACTTGCAAGCGCTTCACGATTACCTCAGGCTCATCGTCAGGCCGCGTAATCAAACCTCCGCCACATGCCGGGCAGACCAGGTACTTCTGCGTCTCGAGATTCCACGGAATGATTTTTCCGCATCGTTCACAAATCTTGCGATGAGAGTTGCGGAACATGGTCGTCGCCTCGGTAATCTCAAGAACAACAAGAAAGATTCTTCCCTTATACAATCGTTGAAAAACCGGGAGTTCGAAGTCAGCCTCAATGAGAGTCCGGGGCGAGCCGGAAAATACCATACTCTTCCCGGCCTGGGCCAGTCTTTCGAGTTCCCGAACCACAATCTCCCGCACCCATGTGGGATCATTCAGTTTGCCTGCATCGTGCACCGCCCGTTCTGCCTGAATCTTAGGGTCCCCCGCATTTTTGGGGTTGTAAAGAATCTCGCGCAAAACCTCACCGGTATTGAAGTGGACCGCACCGTACTCACGCGCAACAAAGTCAGCCTGGGTAGATTTCCCCGAGCCAGGGGGTCCAAAGATAAAAGCGACAAAAGGATTACGTTCCATCAACTCTCATTGACTATAGCGAAACAGCAGGTGTCACCGTAAACTTTACAGAAACAGGTATGCCGTTATCCAGTAAAGGAAGATCTTTTTTATTTTTATATGCTCTGTCTCCGTCATCGACATGCAACATGTCATGGTACGTTCCTGCGGTGCCTTGGCGTACAAGCTCCACTGGGGCCTTC
>CAZOFN010000023.1:0-10432 GCA_964579195.1 uncultured Candidatus Saccharibacteria bacterium
ATGGGTTACAACCCCTTGTTCGTATACGGAGGCGTAGGCCTTGGGAAAACACACTTGATACAGGCCATTGGCAACGAGATGGTCCGCCAGCATCGCGAGAAAAAAGTGCGATACGTTCCCGCTGAGCGGTTCATGGGAGAGATTGTGGAGGCTCTGAAAAACCAGGAAATGGCGAAACTAAAGGAAAAATACCGGCCGATTGATCTCCTCATCATGGACGATATCCAGTTTATCGCCCGTACAGAAAAAATGCAGGAGGAGTTTTTTCATATTTTCAACGCACTTTACGAGCGGAACAAGCAAATCCTCATCTCATCCGATCGTCCGCCCAAATCAATCCCCACGCTCGAAGAGCGCCTGAGGTCACGCTTCGAAGGCGGAATGATTGCGGACATTGGGCTTCCTGATAGGGAGACGCGCCTCACGATTCTTAAAACAAAGGCGGAGCTAAAGGGGGTCTCCGTGCCGGAAGACGCTCTTTGGTATATTGCGGATTCAATCAAGACCAACATCCGTGAATTGGAGGGGGCCTTGAATAGAATCATTGTGAGCTCCAAGATTTCAAACCAACCCATTTCTACTGAGGAGGTAAAGAAGATCCTTCTCTATGTTTCTCAAGAACCGCGCCGCTTCACCTCAGTGAAGAAGGTCTTGAAAGTTGTGTCCGAGTTTTATGACATAGATGAAAAGGAGCTTATCAACCACAGCCGTAGGAAAGAGGTGGTAAAGCCGCGTCAGATCGCCATGTACATTTTGCGAGAAGAAATGAAGAGTTCCTTCCCATTTATTGGAGAAAAGCTCGGCAAGAAAGACCATACGACCGTCATCCACGCCTGCAAGAAAATAACCTATGATTTAAAAAATAACCCGTTGCTTGAAAATGAAATTAGCATGATTAAAGAGAAGATTTACGAAGTATAACCGAGCAGTGAAACTCCGTATTAATTCAACAGAGAGTAGTAAACTCCCTACTCTGTACAAAAGATGTGGCTAAAAGAGTGTTTAAGTATGAACGTTGTGAGCTCCCATGCCCGGTATAACGTGTTGAAAAAGAACGGATAAACATTTTTCGGAAAAAGTTTTTCATCCGTGTATCAAATCTTTTTCACATGTTGTAAAAAAATTAAACTGAGAAATAGCGAGTATTGATGAGATAGTTGTATTTTCATACACATATCCCCCCATCTAATAACAACTACTAGAATATAAATATATAAAGTTTGTTATGACCATTACCGCACTCCGTGAGGAACTTCGTGACGCGCTCTCAATTGCCGAACGCTTCTCTGGAAAGCAACTCTCACTTCCTGTGGTGGGAAACGTCCTACTGAAAGCCGAGTCTCAAAAATTGAGAATTCAGTCAACAAACCTGGAAACAGGACTTGAGATTGTCATCCCGGCAAAAGTGACAAAGGAGGGTAGTGTCACAGTGCCGCCCCGCATTCTCCTTTCCCTCCTGCAGACACTCCCTGATTTAGCGATTAACCTTGAGGAGCGCAAAAACTCGGTGGTTGTTGAGACAGACTCATCAAAAACCGAGATTCGGGGAATCTCTGCCAGTGAGTTTCCCATCATGCCGACCATAAAGGCAAAATCAACTCTTTCGGTCCCTAATCAGGCGTTCATAAGGCAGCTCACGCGTGTGATTCCCGCGATTTCCCAATCTGACTTCAAACCCGAGATAAGCGGCATGCTTTTGAAAACCGAGAAAAAGCATCTTGTCTTGGTAGGAACAGACACGTTTCGCCTGGTGGAAGCAAGGATTGAAGACTATAAAGTGAGTGATGAGATTTCTGTCATTATTCCCATTCGTGCCCTTCAGGAGCTTCTCCGCCTTACCGACCCCGAGGGAGAAACAGCATTTAAAATTAGTGGGGAGCAGGTAATGATAGAGACGGGGCCGGTACGAATGATTACGCGACTAATGAGTGGGCGCTACCCCGAGTATCAGGCCTTGATACCGAAAGATTTTAGCGCTACCGTTCGTGTGGCACGCGGCGAGGTGATGGCGAGTGTCCGTCTTGCGAGCGCCTTCGCGAGCAAGCTCCATGATGTAATTCTTCATTACCGCCCGGGTCATTTTGCTGTCGAGATTGTAAATCCGGAAACGGGAAATCACCAACGGGAAATCAAAGCGAGCGTCTCCGGAAAGGCGGGGAAGGTTGCCTTCAACCATCGTTACCTTTCGGACGCCATTGAAGCCCCCGATGCACCAGAGGTGGTGCTGCACATCACCGACGAAACAAGACCCGCCTTGATTCGAGACGAGGTTGATAGTTCGTTTTTCACGATTCTCATGCCATTGAGAGTTTCGTAGAGGGCTTTTTCTGAACGTTTGGGTGCATTGCGAGAACGTTTGGTGACGGGCGCCCGGTGTTGTGTGGAACTTTCATTGCTCATCACATTCACTCAATAATTTTAACAACACTGGCATGTTGAGAAAAATCCGGGACGATATCCGCGCAAAGAACTATACGCAGCATGCAAAGGAGGTTGCGCATTATCGCGTGGATTTGAAAGACATCGTGGACAAGATAGTCTGTGAGCGCGATGGAAAATTAATGGGGACGGTGCGCTCTGTGATGCAGACGGGAAGCACGGTGATTGTAAGAGCTTCAAGCCGGGCGGCCATGAGCGAACTCTACATGTTCCGTGAGGAGATTATGAAGGCGCTGCGCCGGGCGGGAGTTTTTTCTGTCCGCTTTAGTGTCTAGAACCTATCTCAAAAATATGCCCAAGTCGCGTTCGCAGCCGTTTTTGCAGAATGCGAGGCCCGACGAGGAAGCCGTAGCCGGAGCGCTACGGCGACGAGAAGAAACGAAGCAGTACGCAAAAACAGCGCGAACCCTCCGGGATATGGCTGAACTCCGTGATCTCGGCGTCACTCGTCCTCGGCGTATCGCAAAGGATACGCCTTCGTCCTCAACTTCTTGAGCTGACGGAGTTCAGTTGATAGCGCAACTGGGAGTATTTTTGAGATAGTTTCTGGGCATGTTGCGGCGTGTCTTATTGTCCAAGGAGAACAGTAACCGATACCTCTGATTTGTTTTCCACCTCGTCAATAATTTGAAGTTTTACTATCAGTTCTCCCGGATCGAGAACGTCCGTGAGAATCAGTGTCTCAAAGGACGCCGGTGGATTTGAAACGGTCTTTTGCAGCGCATTGTTCACCAGTACTCGCACTTCTTTTAAGGGGAATACCGCGCTGATATCAGCGCGCACACGAATGGGAGGCCCCTTTACGAGAACGTCACCCCCCCGCGGGGCAACCAGGGTGATTTTCGGGCGATTTGCCTCAGTGTGAACCGTGTCGAATTCGGTGGGAATAGCGGGACTTGGCGTGAGGGGATTTTGCGATAACCATCGGTAGAGCGCCGCCTCCCAGTGTGCGAACTGCGGGTCGCTCGCTGGATTTTCCGGCAGCGGACCGCGCGGATTGTTACGATTCACCCAGTAGAGGATCGTGTGCGGCTCTCCTGTTACTATCGTTTCTCGCAATTCCTCGGGAGTTTCCTGGGTCGCCAGTTTTCGGGAGATTTTGTCAATAATAATGACGCTTCCCCCCTGCCAAAGACCTTTCAAAATCGGCTTTTCAACCTCCACCGGAGCGGCCTTGGAGAATGATTCGTCAGGAAACTTCTTTAAGGCGTACTCCATGAACGCGTGCCAAAGGGGGGCTGCCGCAAGAACACCCGACCCTTTCTGTTGAATAGGCGAGTTGTCATTGTTTCCAGCCCAAACGCCCGCAACGAGTGAAGGTGTATAGCCGATTGTCCAGGCGTCACGGAAGTCCTGCGTTGTTCCCGTTTTGGCCGCAACCGTTCGATCGGGGAAGTAGATTGAGGAGCGCGGTGAAAATACCGGCTGACGGGCATTATTGTCTGAAAGTATGTCGTTGATTTGCCGTGCGATTTCCGGGTTCAGTACCTCAAAGCGTTCTTCCTTTTTTTCCTCCAGTATGTTGCCCGCCGCGTCTTCAATCCTGAGAATGGCGCCCTTCGGCGCCTGTATGCCGTCGCGCGCGAATGCGCCGTAGGCATGGACCATATCGGTAAGGGTGACTTCAGCACCCCCAAGGACGAGCGCGAGGCCGTATCGCGACGGATCATACGTTATGGTGGTAATGCCCATACGGTTTGCCGTTGCGATTGATTCTTCAACGCCGGTGAGGTACAAGAGCTCGACAGAGGGGACGTTTAAAGACTGGGCGAGTGCCTGCCGGACAGTAACCGGTCCCCTGAATCTGTCATCGTAGTTTCCCGGCATATAGCAACTTTCAGGATCAACCCCGGCGGGAGCTGTCCCGTCCGGATTGCATGCAGTGTTAAACTCGGTGGGTACATCAAAGAGAATGGTCTCGGCGGTATAACCCCTTTCCAGCGCCATCGCGTAGACGAATGGCTTGAAGGCCGAACCGGGCTGACGGGCGCGAAGCGTCACATTCACTTGCGGGTCGAGTCGGCAGTTGACACCCGGCTTGCAACCTTCGGGTACCGGATCCTCAAAGTAGCCGCGCGAGCCGACCATGGTGAGAATTTCGCCCGTTTTCGGGTCCATGGCGACGAGTGATGCATTTGATCCTTTCACACTTCTCTCGTTTCGCTCTGCATACTCTTTCACGAGCTTTTCCGCTTCCTGTTGGAGCTCCCAGTCGAGTGTCGTAATCACCCTGAGCCCCCCACGCTCCACGTAGGCCTCTCCGTACGCAGCGGAAAGATACTCCCGCACGTAGGCTACAAAGTGAGGGGCGAGAATGGTCTGGCGTTGCTTTTTGAATGCGAGAGGTTCCCTCTTGGCGGCATCCGCTTCTTCTCGCGAAATGAAATCCAGTGTCACCATGCGATCCAATACAAAATCCTTACGCAACATGAGTTCGTCCTGGTGTGCGCCGTACGGAGAGTAATAGGATGGCGCTCGAGGGAGCGCAGCAAGAGTGGCCGACTCGGCAAGTGTCAGGCGGTCAGCGCTGTGCCCGAAAAACGTCTCGGCGGCAGCCTCCGCACCGTACGCGTTTGAACCGTAGGGGATTTGGTTGAGATAAAATCCGAGAATCTCGTCCTTTTCAAAGCGCGCCTCGATGACAAGCGCGATGAGCGCCTCCCGGATTTTTCTCACGAGCGAGCGCTCTGGTCGCAAAAGTGAGTTTTTGACAAGCTGCTGCGTGATGGTGGATCCTCCCTGTCGGATATTGCGTGATGTGACGTTGACGTACAGTGCCCGTAAAATGCCGCGGATGTCAACGCCGCTATGCGAATAAAACGACGCGTCTTCGATTGCAATCGTGGCCCGCTTCAGGTGACTGGGGATTTTTTCGAACGGAACCACTGTCCGCCGCTCCTCACCGTGAATGTCATAAAGAATGGTTGTCCCCGCGCGGTCGTAAATTCTTGTTGACTGGGAAATGGTGCGTTCGGCGAGTTTTGTGGGATCTGGCACACCGCGCAGTGCGAGAAACAGTAAAATACCGCCACCGCCGATGAAGATTGCGGCAGTAGTGAGAATATAGGTGAACAGGCTGTGTCTTCTCCTCTTGGTCATTCGCGTGGAACTGGTGAATCTTCTCTACCATAGAAGGATTTTCACCCTTTTTCAATTCTTGAGTTGCTGTGCGTCCGGGTATACATTAGGAGTTACGTTATGCCGAAACTGGACAAAAGTCGCAAAGACATCGTTGCCGAAATCCTTACGCGAAATACCGCCGACGTCATTGAGCGAAAATCTCTGCTTTCGAAACTGCAATCCGGCAGAAAGCTTCGCATCAAGTTGGGCGCTGATCCCACCTCACCAGACTTGCACTTGGGGCATGCGGTGGTACTGAGAGCTCTTCGAAAACTCCAAGACACGGGACACACGATTGTGTTTATTATTGGGGACTTCACCGCCATGATTGGGGACCCCTCTGGCCGTTCCGCAGCGCGGAGGGCCCTGTCGGGGCAGGAGATCAAGAAGAACGCCAAGACCTATTTCCAGCAGGTGGGAAGGGTACTGAACCTGAAAAAGACTGAGGTTCACTACAACAGTATGTGGCTTTCTAAACTGGGATGGGGGAAAGTGCTCGAACTGAATGCTCTCTTCACCGTCTCCCGAATTTTGGAGCGTGATGATTTCAAGAATCGGCTCGGTTCTGGGAATGAAGTCTGGATGCACGAACTGCAGTACCCAATTCTCCAGGCGTACGATTCGGTTGCGATTAAAGCTGATATTGAGGTAGGGGGGACTGACCAGCTCTTTAATCTTCTGGTAGGTCGGCATCTTATGGAGCGACTGGGGCTGGCGGGCCAGGACGTCATAACGTTTGAAATTCTGCCGGGCCTCGATGGAAAAGAAAAGATGTCAAAGTCCCTTGGAAATTACATCGCTTTGACAGATTCTCCCGAGAAGATGTTTGGAAAAGTTATGTCACTACCCGACTCAGCAATCCCGGTCTATTTCAAGCTGGCGACGGAACGCGCGATGGCTGACATCCGCACGATTGAGCGGCGCATAGAGGGTGGTGAGAATCCGCGAGACGTAAAAATAGAACTCGCGCGGGAGATTGTCTCGCTCTATCACGGGGGTGCGGCAGCCGAAAAGGCCCGCGCAGAGTTCGTGCGGGTGTTTTCAAAAAAGGAGCTGCCTCGAGAAATGGACGAGCGGGAGATGAAGCCGGGCTCCTATGAGGCAGCCGCCCTTCTCCTTGATTTGGGTCTCTCCAAGTCGCGTTCCGAGGCCTGGCGGCTGATTCTCGCGGGGGCGGTAGAGGTCACTCCCCACCGCGGCGTTTCTCAGAAGGTGATGAATCCGCGGGAACTTGTCCCGGTTTCGCCCGACACCGTCATACGGGTCGGAAGAATGCGCTTTATTCGCATACGATGACAAACGCACACAAAAAAGACACACCACCCGCATGCGGGTGGTGTGTCTTTTTTGTCTTGGCGTTATAAATCGTTTTCTTCGTCGTCCCTGAACAGCTCTTCGTCTTCGTCGTCCTCATTTTCCCGTTCCGGCTCATCGGGACTTACCACGTCTCCTTCACCCTCTTCTTCCTTATCTTCGTCGAGGTTGTCGTTTTGATAAATGTCGTAATCGCTCATGACGATTAGGTAGTTCGCTAGTATCGACCTTTGAACATGCCTCCCGCAACCACGAGCCCGGTCAATGCTGTTGCGATTGCATCGGACTCATCGTCCCATTTTGGACGTGCGGTATGTTTCAAAATCTTTTTTGCCATCGCGGCGACTTGTTGTTTTGTTGCGCCGCCAGCTCCGGTGAGCGCAATTTTAATTTGCGTCGGCGTATACTCGTACACTGTAAGGTTGGCATTCTGGGCTGTCAAGAGAATGACTCCTCGCGCCTCGGCGACAGGGAGGGCGGTTTTGATGTTTTTCGAAAAAAAGAGCGACTCGATGGCAACGCAGTCCGGCTTTTGTCGTTCGATCAGGGATGATAGCGAGGTATGAATTTCGGAAAGTCGCGCGCCGCGATCGAGTCTCGCGTTGCCGAACACTCCCGACGTGAGGAGACGCGCCTCGTACAATGTTCCCTCCACGATGGCATAACCGAGACGTGTTGTTCCGGGATCAATCCCCAACACTTTTATGCGTCTTTGCTCTTCTTGGAGTGCGTTTCTGAAAAGCTTTTGCATATATCTTCTGGAACGGATAACGGTTCGCGGACAGCTAAAGGAATCGCACCCTGCCCGCTATCTGCTTTCTTCAATATTGGACCAGACTTCCTGAATGTCGTCATGTACCTCCAGCGCTTCGATCAACTTTTCCACGGTGTCAGTGTTCCCTTCATCAATCAATTTTTTGATTTTAGGAATGAACGCATCGTATGACTCCCGAATGGTGAATCCCCGCGATTCCAGTTCTTTGATGAATTGCTGGCGCGTTTCGTGAGGAAGGACGGCGGTAAGCCCGTCAGCATCATCGGCGATTTCTTCCGCACCCGAGTCAATGAGGAGAAGTTCGGTTTCAGGCAACTTCAGGTTTTGATTTTCGGCGGTTTTCAGCGCCACCATGCCCTTCTTCTCGAACATCCAAGCGACGGAGCCTGTCTCGGCCAGTTTGCCTCCATGTTCCGCGAGAATGCGCTTAATCTCTGCCGCAGTCCGATTTTTATTGTCCGTGATGCCTTCAATGAGAAGTGCCGAGCCTCCGGGAGCATATGCTTCATAGGTGACCTCAAAGAGTTCAGCATCAGCTTTCGCCGGGTCGGATCTTGCAATGGCGCGTTCGATGTTCTCAGAGGGCATGTTGGCCCCTCGGGCGCGCTGGATCGCGAGGCGCAATTGTGTGTTCATCTCCGGATATGTTCCCTTTCGCGCCGCGACCGTTATAGCCTTGGCAAGTTTAGAGAACAAACCACCTCGCTTTTTGTCGGCCGCCTCTTTTTTGTGCTTTATTTGTTTCCACCTTGAATGTCCCGACATGCAGGAGAGAGAATCATGAATAAAGAATTAAGAATAAAGGGATTTAAAAAATCAGCTAGCACAATGCTTAATTCGTGATTCTTACTTCTTAGTTCTGAGTTCACTATTCTGCGGAGATGCCCGCGTGGTCACGGAGACGCTCTCGCGCGTAATAGAGAATCAAGTCTTTCGCTTGGTAGAGGTCCGGAACGCTGGGGATCATGAAGGGCTCCCGATGTCCCGCGGTCTGGACGGTGATACCCCCGAACTTGAGGAGCGTTTCCACAATGCCGTGAATTTCAATGGAGACGTTCTGAATGCGCTCCATGGGAATTTCTGAGATCACCCGCGAGAAGAGATTTCGCTGTTCGATGTCAATGACGCGTTCATTGGTGATAATCCAGACGTCAAGATAGTAATTCATCCAAAGGATAAAGGCAAAAAGCAGCACCCCGAGAAAATAGAGTGTGGTGAAGAAGCGGAGCACTGGCCCCCACGACGCATCAATCGCGGGGACAAGGGACGGCAGGGCGCTCATGAGGATGGCGGGGATTATGAGGAGAAACAGCGTGAACAGTATTGGACCCACCATGACCCACCAGTGGCGTCTGAGCACCATCAGGATTCGTTCGTCGTTACCGAGTGTTAGCATAATTCTCAAGTCTCAATTGTCAATTTATCAAATGTGACTCCAAATTTTTAATCGCTGATGATTATTCATTAAAGATTGAAAATTAAGAGTAATTTCTAAGTGGCGAAGAAGTTATTCCACGGTACCTGAAAGAAGAAATATGCAGCACACCCAAAGAGGCTAAGTGCCAGAACCGTGAACACCCAAATACTGACACGTCCCGCGTTCCAGCCGGGAAGCACGTAGGCATTGAGGTGGTAGATTACGGCTGCTGCAATGCTTACATACATTGCCGTGAAGAGAAAAAGCCCGATGAGAACAAGAACAGCCATAGACTCTTAAGGAAATAATGCTGGTGATTCAGTCTGTGGGAATGAAACCCCAAGATGCTCATAGGCCCGTCTCGTCGCAAGCCGCCCGCGTGGCGTTCGTTCAATAAAGCCGAGTTGCATGAGGAACGGCTCATACACCTCCTCGATAGTGTCGATTTCCTCGCCGGAGGCAGCAGCAAGTGACTGAACACCTACCGGCCCGCCGTTGAACTTCTGAATAATGGCGGAAAGTATCCGCCGGTCGGTTTCCTCAAGCCCGAGCACGTCAATGTTCAAAAGTTTTAGTGCCTCATCGGTCATAGTGCGGTTGATAACGCCTCCTCCGTAAACTTGCGCATAATCACGCACGCGTTTCAAAAGCCGATTGGCAACGCGCGGGGTTGAACGGCTTGAGGCTGCAATGAGGGTTAATGCTTCGTGATCGGCAGTCACCGCGAGAAGCTGTGCCGATCGTTGGATAATGCGCTTAATATCCTCGGGGGCATAGAAATCAAGCTTGAAAGTTGCACCGAACCGCGAGCGAAGCGGCGAGGAGAGAAGCCCGATGCGGGTAGTTGCCGCGATGAGCGTGAAAGGCGGAAGATCGAGCTGTATCGTCCGCGCCGACGGGCCCTTGCCGATAATGATGTCGAGGGTCCGGGACTCCATTGCAGGATACAGCACCTCCTCGATCATCTTATTGAGGCGGTGCGCCTCATCAATGAAGAGGATGTCCCCGGGGAGGAGGTTGGTAAGGATCGAGGCAAGATCACCGACGCGCTCAATGGCGGGGCCTGAGGTAATGCGGATGTTCGTGTTCATCTCTCGCGCGATCAGGTAGGCGAGAGTTGTTTTCCCGAGGCCCGCGGGGCCATAAAGCAGCACGTGCTCGACTGACTCCCCCCGCTGTTTGGCTGCTTGAATCAGAATCCTCAGGTTTTCCTTGGTTGACGGTTGCCCAATATACTCCTCCCATTGCTGGGGGCGAAGTGTTAGGTCGAGTGTTTTATCCTCCGGCCGCCCGTCGGAGTGAGCCTCGCCAGGGGCGGCGCGGTCGATATTTTTGGGATTTTTAGAGAGGGACACGGCTCGATTGCT
>CAZOFN010000024.1:0-10256 GCA_964579195.1 uncultured Candidatus Saccharibacteria bacterium
CGTCGCCGGCGATATTGTCCAGACTAAGGCGGATGTTGATGCTTTCGGGGGAATTCATTTATCGTGGCTCTCAGCTTTGCTTAAAAACAACCCCCAGCCTTCGCTAAAGCTTTGGTGGACAAGCCTACCGAGACCTCTCAGAGGAGAGGAGCTGTCTATAAAAGCGTTGCAACGGTTTTGTCTTGGTGAGTTCGCAGCACTTGAGCTGATCAATGGGATATGCTAAAAGGTACATATGCTTAGTGAATATATCGCAAAAAAATTAAAGGAGGCCCGATACAAGCTTTTAAAAGATCGGACTTATTTTGGAGAAATTCCTGGATTGAGAGGCGTCTGGGCCAGTGCGAAGAGTTTGGAGCGATGCCGAGAAGAACTACGCGAGGTTCTGGAGGACTGGTTGCTATTGAAAGTAAGAAGCCGCGAGGCGGTTCCCGGTTTTAAGATTCGAGTTGATCGGCGCAAATTGGTGCGAGATGCCTAAGGGTATTTCGTGGAGAAGGCTTGTCCAAAGGTTCCGTCGGTTAGGATTTGATGGCCCCTATTCTGGTGGTCGTCATTTGTTTATGGCAAAGGATGCTCTCAAAATTCGCATTCCCAATCCCCACCGCGGGGATATTTCCGCATCGCTTGTTTCTGAAATTTTACGGCAGGCGGGCATTTCTATGAATGAGTGGGAGAGTGTATAAATTGTAAGTCTCTACCGGCTTCGCCGAAGCTCCAGCGAGGTGAGCCTAGACTCCTCAGTAAGACGTGGGGAGGAGCGCCTAAACCGTTCGACAGGCTCACGGCAAAATCCTTCGATAAACTCAGGACTTATGCTTTAATTTATCCTGAGCAAAGTCGAAGGATAGTTTTCATTCATCGCGGTGCGATGCCACGGAGAGGTTAACCGATGGGATGAGTTGGTACTATAATGACTCTACGAGAAATAATTACAAATTAAAAAGCGTCTATGAAACTTGTGCTTAAGGTACTTGGGGTGTTGATACTTTTGGGAGTAGTAGGAGGGGGTACTTACTATTACTTGTCGAAGCCTCGAGTAGTAAGCTCTTACACTGAACCTGTCGCGATGTGTTCGAGTCCTGACGCGCGTGATTTTTATGAAAAAGGGACTGCAGTATTCCTCAACACTGGAGAAACAGGAACGCCATCAACAATCGAAGATGTGTGTGATTACTATGTAGAAGGCCAATTCTCCCGGGAGGGCCTACTTCGTCAGTCGTTTTGCAAAGGAGATGAACTTGTGACAGAAAATATTGATTGCGGTATTGACTCAGTTTGTCGTCAGGGACGCTGCTACAAAGGGAGTATTGGAGAGGGCAGCCGACTGCAATCCTGGCCGCTCTGCAGTGATACAGATGGCGGCAAGGAAATCAAAAAGCGTGGTTGGGTAGAAGGCTCCGGGTCTGGGAGGGATGATTGTTTTGTCTCTTCGGACAAAGCAAACCCGGAAAGTAGTGGCGGGCTTACGGATCGATGTTCGGGATCGGACTGTTATGTCTATGAATACTACTGCGACGGCGATGTAACAGCGCACCAGGTTATAGCCAGTCCGGAGGGTTGCGAAAACGGCAGCGGGAAGTAGGTGAAATCTGTTAGCTGCGAGAAGCGTCAAAATTGGAAAAGCATTGGAGGGCATCAAAAGATGCTTTGATAGTCTCGTTCATCCCAGTGCGATACCGGGAGTTGGCCGACTTGAGGTGGGTTCGAAGTCCGAGGAACATGCAATAATATTGCAGCTATGGTGAAGGAAGAGATTATCGCTAAAGTTAAAACTCTGAATCTACCAACAGGTTCGTATGTCGTTTTTGGGAGCTGTCCTCTAGCAATTGCCGGAATACGGAAAGCAAATGATATTGATTTTTTAGTGTCTGGAGAGCTCTTTGCAAGATTGAAGAAAGCAGGATGGAGAGAGCTGCATAAAAGTTCAAATGACACGCCGCTTGTTCGCGACATTTTTGAAGTACACGACAACTGGAATTTCAGCTCATATAATCCAACACTCGAGCAACTGCTTGCGAGCGCTACGGCAGTAGATGACATCCCTTTTGCCTCAATCGAAGAGGTTAGAAAGTGGAAGGTAGCATCTGGACGCCCAAAGGATCTCGTTGATGTAGGACTCATTGATGAATATCTGCAAAATGGCACGTCTGAGGAGCGTTGAAATTGAAGTCAAAAAGTCCTCAGATAAGGTCTGTGGGGCTTGATGATGGACTTTAAGAGACTGAGTCAATTTTCTAGTGACGCCCCACCGGGAGTGGCGGCGTGCGGCTAAGAGACATACATGCCTTACAAATACAGCTTTTTCAACGATTATTCGGAGGGCGCTCATCCCCGGGTGCTGGAAGCTTTGAGCCGGGCCAATCTGCAGCAAGAGCCGGGATACGGCGAAGACAGGTTTTCTTTGGAAGCGGCTAGAGTATTACGTGAAAAAACTGGCCGTGCAAATGCCGATATCCACTTTGTTTCGGGCGGTACGCAGGCAAACTTGATCGTGCTTGCTTCAGCGCTTCAGCCTTATGAATCCGTTATCGCGGCAGCAACTGCTCATATCAATGTCCATGAGGCGGGCGCTATTGAAGCAACCGGCCACAAAGTTAACGCGGTCAAGGTATCCGACGGGAAGTTGACCCCTGAAGCTATCGCTGCTGTTCTCGCGGAACACACCGACGAGCATATGGTAAAACCGAAAGCTGTTTTTATCTCGAATGCTACAGAGATGGGAACGATTTATGGAAGGGACGAACTTGCGGCTATTGCGGAGCTTTGCAGAGGAAAGGGGCTATATCTTTATCTTGATGGCGCTCGGCTAGGTTCCGCGCTGACTTCCTCCAGCTCAGATATAACTCTCGCGGAGTTATCAAGTCTAGTGGATGTTTTCTATATCGGGGGAACAAAGAATGGGGCGCTGATGGGAGAAGCCGTTATTGTAAACAATCCTGACTTGAAGAAAAACTTTCGATGGCATCTGAAGCAAAGGGGTGCCTTACTCGCGAAGGGGAGGGTCCTAGGAGTTCAGTTCCTAGAGTTATTTAAAGATGATCTCTTCTTGGAGTTGGCAAAACACGCAAATACGATGGCAGCTAAACTTTCTGAAGGAATTAAGGCTTTGGGATATAAGTTTTTCGTCGAGTCTCTTACTAATCAAATATTTCCCATTTTTCCTAATTCGTTGATCAAGGGACTGGAAACTGAGTACGGATTTTATGTTTGGGCTAAAGTTGACAGTGAAAACTCGGCCGTTCGGTTGGTTACATCATGGGCTACAGAAGAAAATGCGGTCAATCAATTCTTAGCTGACCTGAAGAACGCATTATGAAGCTGCAGTCCATCAATCCTCACGACCAATCGGCTGTAGGAGAACTGGAGATTTCGAATCCACAGGATATTTTCAATGCGATAGATAAGGCTAAGCGCGCTTTTGGAAAGTGGCGAGATGTTTCGATGGACGAGCGAATAGAATTCATTAAGAAGTACCGAGATAAGGTCGTGGAGCGGAAAGAAGATATAGCCCGGCTCACGACACTTGAGATGGGGAAACCCATTAAGCAAGCGCGTGAAGACATAGATTTTGAGCTTGGATTTATTGATTACTATATCGAGAAAGGAGAAGAGAATCTGGCTGACGAAACTGTATTTAGTGAAGGAAGTGAAAACTATCGAATAGTCTTTGAACCCTATGGCGTAGTTGCTGCTATTGCGCCTTGGAACTTTCCGCTTTCTATGGCTAACTCTGGCATTCTACCCGCTTTGATTGCCGGAAATACCGTAGTTTTTAAGCCGTCAGAGTATACGAGCCTCAGTCAAAAGATGGCAGCCGATTTGCTTCAAGAGACCGGCATCCCTGAGGGAGTAGTAAATATCGTGATTGGAGACGGAACTGTGGGGAAGATGCTGGTAGACAGCCCAATTGATCTCATCTGGTTCACGGGAAGTACGAGAACCGGCCGCGAGATCTATCGAAAGGCCGGCGAGAAGTTCATAAAAGCGATATGCGAGCTTGGCGGCAGTAGCGCCGGTATCGTATTCGCAGACGCCGAGCTTGAGGCAACACTAGAAAATATCTACTGGGCGCGGTTCCTTAATTGCGGACAGGTTTGTAGCGCCATGAAGCGGTTATTCATCGAGAAACTTGTGTATAGCCAAGTTTTGCAGAAATATATGGACCGCTTAAGGAGCGCGAAGATGGGTAATCCCATGGGTGAAGATATTGATATCGGTCCGCTCGTTTCTAAAAAGCAGCTCGACCTCCTTGAGGCTCAAGTGGAAGACGCGGTTCTCAAAGGAGCAAAGGTCGAAATTGGTGGGAACCGGCCCTCGGGAGAAGAATTTAAAAATGGCAACTACTTTGAGCCAACCATTTTAACAGACGTGAACTTCAATATGAGGGTAATGAATGAAGAGGTATTCGGTCCGGTTCTTCCGGTTATGGCCTTTGAAACCGAAGAAGAAGTGATTGAGATGGCCAATCGAACTCAATACGGTCTCACATCGGAAATTTATACTTCGGACCTAGAGAAGGGAGAACGGATCGCAAGGCAATTGCAGAGCGGCGTTACGGCAATCAACACCGCGAGTTACTACCGCCCCGTATGCCCGATCGGAGGCTACAAAAACAGCGGCATCGGCAGGGAATATGGCAAAATCGGCATGCGGGAGTTTTCCCAAGTAAAGTTAGTAGCTGTAGCCAAATGAAGCGAGCTTTCATTATTCATGGCTGGGATGGGTCCTCAGATGAGCCGCTGTACCAGTGGCTCGCTGCCCAACTGGAGGAACAAAGCTTCAGGGTAGAGATACCTCGAATGCCGAATCCTGACAGGCCTACTATCGAGGAATGGACTGGTAAGCTGGAGGAAGTAGTAAGCTCACCCGAAAGCGCGATTTTCATAGGTCATTCCATTGGATGCCAAGCTATCTTGAGATACTTAGAAAAAAGCAAAGGGTCAGACTTTGTTGGCGGAGTTGTATTGATTGCTCCCTGGCTTTATTTGACGGGCTTAGAATCGGAGGAAGAGAAGAGTATCGCTCGACCTTGGGTAGAGACTGAGATTCACAATCCTGATGTTTTTAGGCATATCTCCCACGGTAAAGTCACAGCTATTTTTTCAGATAACGATCCCTATGTCCCAAAAGAGAATTGGGAAGAGTTTGAAAGACGATTTGGAGCAAAAGTCATCATTGAGAAGAGAAAGGGCCACTTTACTGAAGAAGATGGAGTTACAGAGCTTCCCTCAGCTTTAGAGGCAGTTTTAGCGTTGAAATAATCGCTGTGAAAGTTATTCTCTATATGGCGATGAACGTAAACGGCTATATCGCCAAATCTCGGAAGTGTCCGGCAGATTTACGATTTCAGTTGGGGTATAATAAAAGAGATTAGAGCTAACAGTATTCGACAAAAATATGCCTGAAGAAAATGCAACGGATCAGAAGGCGGGTAGCGACCATCCTGGAAACAATGGAGAGGAGAAGAAAAAAGAGCATCTTTATCGAGGGGTGTGCGGTGCTGACGTTACGGAGTGGTTCCTTAAAGAGATCGCGCTTCATATGCGGTATGCCCTCGCAACCAGAGATTTCCACTTTAAATTACTGAACGCTCCTAACGGGAACATTGAGCAAGCTGTGGGCGGTCTCCTGGGATCATTTGTCGCCCAGTCGCTTAAAATGACGAACGCGGATCACTTTTGGAGCAGTGACAGATCCTGCCCGACAGAGGATGCCAACTTTTGTCATGAGGGCGCCACACTCTGCGGCATATGCATTCATCAATCGCAGCTCTGGAATATGCTCTACGGGATAGTGGGGAAGGTACTTTTCGGCGAAGGAATACTGACGCTTGCCGGAACATTAGAAGCATCAGCCCAGGGCAATTGGGGTGACGATCCGGAAGATCAAGCCGCTTATCGCATAGGGTTCCATATCTTTGACAGTCTCAACCTCGTCGCCTCCAAGCTGGGGGATTCCATCAGTCTCACAGAGGAAGATTTTTGCAGAGTATTCCATGAGGGAGTTACTGCTAATCCGGAATTTCTTTTGGTACAAGAGCGGCTCAATCCCGGAAACAGAATCAACGTCACAGAGACTTGCAGGCCGTGCACTATTGTTTTTGATGGGCCGCATACCTTATCGGATCAGGAAGTTCAGAACCATGAAGATTTCGCCAAAAATTTTAAGACGCCTGAACAGGCCATCCTCGACAAGATAGTGGAATGGCTGAAAAAGCTGTAGTAAGCCCCCACCTATGAGTGCGTGAAGGTCAAAATGCCTCTCTTCCTGGGGTTACTTGGGAGTGAGAAAGTTTCTTACACCCGGTGAAAAGGGCAGAGAGGACTAGTCCTCTCTGCCCTTTGGCGCTTTCTTTTCTGCGCTATGCCGTGGCCACGCGCGGCCGCATGGCTTTGTTTGTGCGGGTAGTTGCCACTCCAAACGCACAAGGCCCCCGTCTATGGGAGCCTTGTGCTCCGCCACACTATACCGCAGCTGCGGGTCCAGGAATTATTTTTTCGAAATCTGCTGCCAGAGCCAGACGCCGAGGAGTATGAGGTCTATCGTCACCACGAGCCACGTGATGAAACCAAGACTTCCAAATCCTCCCATCATGGATCCGTATCCATAATTCATCATGAATCTATAATATCACGCGCTATTTGCAATCCATACATCCTAGGGGTATTATGGTCTCGATGAAGCATCTCGCTGCGCTCATATTCGTCGGATTTATCGGGCTCACTTTGTTCGGCACGTTTGGCATGGCCACGAGCCACGAAGAGCACAGTGAAAATTGCATAGCGGCAACAGCGAAGAGAATAGATTGCCCCGAGAGAGCGGGTTTGCTCGATTTTGCCGCATTCCATATTGGGACATTCAAGGAATTTTCTTTGGCAGTGTTCGGGGAGAATGTCATAAGCGGCTTTTTGCTTGCATTCACGTATTTGCTTTCTTTTGGCCTCGCTGTTTCGTCGGCATTCCTTTCTCGGTCGTCCGAGGTCGCGCTTTACCGGCACAGGTTTCAAAATTCCTTTTCTCCGTCTCAGCAGAACAAACTTACTCATTGGTTGGCTTTTCACGAACATAGTCCAGCTTCTCTTTATTAGGGCGCCGACGTAAAACCTTTGCCCTTTTGGGGCATGTTGAATGGGTTACTGTTGCGCGTCTTTTTGATCTCTCTTCACGAGAGATTTTTGACCTTATATGCTCACTGGACTATGAAAAAAACTATTATCGGTAGCGTTATCGCAATGTTTGTCCTCGTCGGCCTTGTCTGGATTGCCCGGCCCGGCGCGGGAGACACATCTGCACCATCGGAGAGTACCGAAGCGCTGGCCGTAGAGGGGGAACGTAACTATGACTTCGGTTCAATCTCGATGGCTGCCGGGAAAGTCAGATATTCGTTCAGAGTCAAAAACACATGGGGAACTCCGGTTACTATCGGAAAGATCTATACCTCCTGCATGTGCACGACCGCCATCTTCAAGATGAGAGAGAAAAATTTCGGCCCCTACGGCATGCCGGGGCATGGTGCCCTTCCGAACATTAACCAGACAATCAATCCGAATGAAGAAGCAACTGTCGAGGTTGTGTTTGATCCGGCCGCCCACGGCCCCGCCGGAGTCGGTCGAATCGAGCGAAAGGTAATTCTTGAAAATAACACGGGACGGCCGGTCGAGCTTCAGTTCACCGCAATCGTCACGCCCTAATGCGATATGAACAAAAAATTTGTAATTCTGATTGGTGTCGCCGTTCTGCTGTTTGGGTCGGTAATACTGCTGAAATCTGGAAACATTGGCACGACTGCGCTCTGGAACTTTAGCGATGGAGGCAAATGGCTCCTTCCATTGGTTGGAGTAGCAGCATTGATCGATAGCATTAATCCGTGCGCCTTCGGCATCCTGCTTCTCACGATCGCGTTTCTGCTTTCTCTGCAAAAGACGAGATCGAGCATCCTGAAAATAGGCGGCGTCTACATCTTCGGGCTTCTCACGGCCTATATTCTTATAGGCTTGGGAATCCTGCAGGCTCTCCATCTGTTCAACACGCCGCACTTCATGGCGAAAGTCGGCGCAGTGCTTTTGATCGCGCTTGGCGGCATCAATCTCATTAGCGAGTTCTTCCCGTCATTCCCGATTAAGCTCCATATTCCGCAGGCGGCGCACAATAAGATGGCGTCGCTCATGAACAAGGCCTCACTTCCAGCGGTATTTCTCTTGGGCGCACTGGTCGGCCTCTGTGAGTTTCCCTGCACCGGCGGACCGTACCTTATGGTACTGGGGCTGCTGCATGATCAAGGAACGTATCTTAACGGTGTCGGCTATCTCCTGCTCTATAACCTGATCTTCGTCCTGCCTCTCGCTATTATCCTGTTTGTCGCAAGCGACAGCGCGCTTATTGAAAAAGTGAAAATGTGGAAAAAGTCGGAAACCAAGCACATGCGGCTCTGGGGCGGCATCGCCATGGTCGTTCTCGGCCTCCTTACATTCTTTCTCTAATCAATAGCCAGCATGATTACCAAACAACAATTCGATACTCTGCTTGAAAAAGTAGAGAAAATGAAACAGTCCGGAAGGGTCGATCTCTCGACAGAAGAAGACTTGAGCCTTGCCGTCATGAATCTCGTCAGTCTTGAGGAGCATTTCTTCTTTACCGGAGTCAAAACAAAAAAGCCGGAGTACTTCGATTTACTCGGAGAAATTCGGAATACCAGAAAAGAACTGCTGGCCAAAATGATGGACAAAAACGAGGGCGAAACGTGGTGCATCTCTAAGCACCTGCTCGCAACTGCCATGCGGCTCATGGAAGTGGGTACAAAGCTGCATTCTGACGGCAAGCAAGCCGAAGCGAAGGAGATGTTCGACAAGGCCTACAAAATGTATTCCGTGTTTTGGGCATTGCGATTAAAACTCATTGACGCTTCGGGATTCAGAAAAATAGCGGCGAGTGAATCCATTCGACAGGCTCAGGACAAGAGGCCGTGGTCATTCGAGGACATCGTGGCGAAACTCGTCGACTGCTGTGATGAAAAGTAAACATCTCGCCGTTCTTGGCTTTGGCATTGCCGCAATTACAGCCGTTTATCTGTTGCATCCTCGACAGCAGGTAAATGGAAATCTGGACGCGTTCGCACAATGCTTAGCCGAGAAAAATATAGCCATGTACGGAGCGGAATGGTGCCTGCACTGCCAGAGTGAAAAGAAAGCATTTGGGGATTCATTTCGCCTTGTACCGTACGTGGAGTGTCCGGACGATCCCGAACGATGCTTGGCAGCCGGTATCAACGGTTACCCAACCTGGATTTTTTCTGGCGGTAGGAGGCTGGAAGGCGAGCAGGGGTTGAAACGGCTGTCACAAGAAAGTGGTTGCTTATTACCGGCCGATACTCAATAAAATTAAAAATATGGAGTACGAAATAGAAAGCCGTGAGGTTATCCAGTCAGCCAAGAAGAACTATGCAGTCTCCGTAAGCATTCTTATTGCGGGGTTCATGGTTGCCTCGGCGATGTATACGACCGCGCCCGATGCGCCACAAAAAGAAGCAAATACAAATAAGATGGCACCGACCTTAGCGGAACGTGTGTTGCCGTCCGAGGGAGTTATCCTGCCGGTCCGCTGGGGCGATTTGGGAGCAAAGCTGGTAAGTATAGAAGCAATTGACGCCGACAAGTTCAAAGCTATCTACGACCAAAGGGGCGCATTTACCGACGAATATAGGGATCTGCTTTTAGGCCAGAATGATGGCAACCTCAAAATCACCGAAGAGAATTCGGGCTATCTTCTTAACTTATTTTGGGCACTGGGTCTTGCGAATAAAAATGAAATCCTTGAGACAGGAGAAATGGCAAATCGCGCATACGGAGGCGCGCATAACTTCGCTTCGACTGCCGGCTGGACAATTGCTAAAGGCAATCCCATGGATCACTACAGTCGGCATAAATTTTTCAACCTGACGGACGAACAGCAAGTCTTGGTAGAGAAAGTCTCGCGTGGCATATACAGGCCGTGCTGCGGCAACTCAAGCCATTTTCCTGATTGCAATCATGGCATGGCTATGCTGGGACTTCTTGAGCTTATGGCTTCGCAGGGTGCAAGCGAACAGGATATGTGGAAAGCGGCTCTGGCCGTTAATTCGTATTGGTTTCCCGATACCTACATGACTATCGCTACATACATAAAAAATAAAGGCATTGAGTGGCAAAATGTAAATCCGCAGGAAATACTCGGTATTGATTACTCCAGTGCGTCCGGATACGCGAGAATAGCCACGC
>CAZOFN010000025.1:0-4069 GCA_964579195.1 uncultured Candidatus Saccharibacteria bacterium
TTGAGTTAGAGGTCGCCGATGTACTCGCAAGCGAGAAAAGCGCGCCGGGAGTTGAGGTTCCTATGCCCACGCGAAGATTCGCTCCCCGGCCCTGAATACGCATGGTTTCAGTTAACCCTGAGCCCGTGTCTCCTGTCTGAAATCTTAGGGCAGTATTACCTGAAGCATCGGCGATAAGTCCATCGACGCTGGCAAGTGAATTGACAGCCTGAAACAAAATACCGGTACCTGCCCCAGTGGTTTCTGCTGCGGTATTCCGCAGCACGATGTCGCGCACTACTGCCCCCGAGCTTTGCGTATTAAGCTCAATTGCTGCGGTGCTGGATAAGTCACCCTGAACATTTGAGAAAACATTTGCTCGGATATTTCCTGCAACGTTGAGACGGTATGGCCCCGTGCCCCCAGACGATGTCGTTGTTCCCAATTGCACTCGCCCGCCTCCGTCAATAATCAAATGCGGCGTAGAAGTTCCTTGGTCAGATACGACAAAGACAGGGCCACTTGATCCTTGTTCCACTGACAATAGACCCCATGGACTTGTTGTCCCAATCCCGATGTTTCCATTCGTGTGAATTCGTATCCGCTCGCCCCAGGAGGTGCCATTATGCGTGTAAAATTCTAAGCCGCTATTACTCCCTACGGCAGAGATGACACCGAGTTGGGCGGTGCTGTCGTATCCGAGCATTACACCGTTTCCTCCAGCGGAGTTAGCAATTTCGGCAGTCAGGCGGGGGTTGCCGATCCCCTGGTCAGAGCCGTCTCGATAAACAGTGAGCGGAGAGCTTGGCTGCGTTAAACCAATTCCAACCCTTCCACTCGTCTGCTGAACAACAAATTGTGAGCTGCCAATAGTAAGTCCCTGTCCACTTGCAATCGTAGAAGTTCCCGTCGTTCCTGAAAGTGTCAATGTGCCTGTCGCCGTAATATTCGCAACTGAGGTAATATTTCCCGAAATCAGAGCATTCCCCTGCACGCTCAAGGTAGAGGCGGGCGAAGTCGTCCCAATCCCGACGTTGCCGCCGTCTTTCACCGTAAAGACCGTGGAGCCGGAATCCTGCAAAGTGAATAAATCTCCGGTGGAAGTTTGATTGAGAAGAAAAGCGGGGTACGTAGTTCCTCCCGAAACAGATAGTAAGCCGCCGGGTGTTGAAGTGCCGATGCCGACTCTCTCGGAAACGAGTGCAAATGTATTTCCTCCGTCCGAGTTAGACATATAAAGCGGCGCTCCGTTCGTATTTATGAACAACCCCGTAGCACTTGTTCCGCCAAGATAGAGAATTTTCCCCGCCGCGTTGGTGCCTAAGTAAATTCCTGATTCAATACCGCTCGTGGTATTGACAAACAAGCTGGCTCCGCTTCCCTCAACGCTTAAGGTGCGGTGAGGAGTTGATGTTCCAATCCCCACTCTCACATTCGTGGTATCAAACGAAAGCAGGGGGGTAGCCGTATTTGAGGTCGCAAAGGAGTAGGCGTTTACGGCGGTCGGTATGGTTGTCGTTGATGAGGAGGCATAGATGGTGTTGACTCCGGCAAAGAGGAGATTCCCCGGATTGATGCCGGCGGTCGCGGCCCCCGAGGCCGCGACCGAAAAAAGTGCGCCGGGGGTAGTGGTACCTATGCCCAGCCGCCCCGCCTGGTCAATCGTAAGAATCTCAGTGGTGCCGTCAAAGAAGGAGGCAATTGCGCCTTGATTCCCCGAATCTACCTGCCGCACGGCAAATGCAGCCGCAGTCGTGGAGGCGCTCACCGAGAGCTTGGCGTACGGGGAGGTTGTCCCTACGCCAACGGCTCCGCTTCCTGATGCAGTCGTAGAGGCGGTGGAGACCGTAAAAATTGGCGTTAGGGCAGTTGAGGTAGCGAGCGACCAGGCGTTTACCCGATCATTGGTTATGGTGCTTGTCGCATAATTGGCGTAGGTAATAGTCCCCGCATTAATGATAAACGTATCGGCCTGTGCGTCTCCGGCATAGAGCGTCCCCTCAACGAGGAATGAGGAAGCAGTCGTAGAGCCTACTGTAACCGTCCCGGCAGTGGTGAGGGAGTTTGCAAAGATATCGCCATCGGAGTCCACTAAGAATTTTGGCGTTCCATTTATGGCAAGGCCAAGAAGGTTGGTATCGGCAGCTGCCGAGGCGGGGTTTATGTACACCGAGGCGTTGCTCACCGCGGAGTTTGCAACACCAACAGACCATGTAGGAAATGTATGGGTGGTGACTGGCACGTATGACGCCACGAGTTGATTTGCGGCAGTAGTTGTCGAGATAACTGTGAATGTTGATGTTCCGATTGTGAGATTATTTGCAACCGTGAGCGACCCGGAAAAAAGCCCGTCTCCGTTGACAGAAAACGTAGCGCCGGGACTTGTCGTGCCGATTCCCACGCGCCCTCCGCCAGTTACCACGAATGAGGGGGAAGAGGTGCCATTGTCTCCAATCCAGAAGGGATACGCATTCGTTCCCATCTCAATTGCCAACTGTCCCGAAGGACTGGTAGTGCCGATGCCAAGATTTCCCGAGCTATCAACGGTAAACGTTGAGGCCGAGCCGGCAAGTGTAATCCCGGCGGCGTAGATATTCCCGTTCACTGAGAGCGTGGTAAATGGCGAGGTAGTGCCGATACCTACACGATTATTGGTCGCATCAACGACAAGCGTATCGGTGTCGGCAATGAGGCTTCCGAGTGCGCGGATCTCGCTTCCCGTAATCGTCCCGCTTCGCGCCTCAACGCCGCCGGCGGTAATGGTGAGGCTTCCCGAGCGAATCGTCGCGCCGTCATCAATGTCAATTGAGTTAAGATTGTCAATTTTTTGCGAAATGGTCACCATCTGAATTGAGGAACCGGCAACGCGCGATGTTGTATTCAAATCGCCCCTGATAGCAAAGAGGTCTCCCGAGAGACTCGCAAGTTCTGCCCGCATTTTATTGTTTTCAATTTGGACGATTTCGACGAGCTCCCCCCGGATTCGCGAGACGTCGGCAGGAATAATGATTTCGCGCCGGTCAATGACTTCAGTAACGGTTTTTTCCCGCGTAATTTCGCGGACATCCACCGACACTCTTGGCGTCGTCGTTGCCACTGTTGGTTCAGGAACCTCAACAATCGCGGTGTCAGGCGGCGCTATGATGGGAAGCGTTAGAACTTCCTTTAAGTTTGAACCAATGAAGAGCCGTGAGAAGAACGGCTGGATACCCTGAAAAACTCCCGCAAACCCCCGAGCATTTCCCAGGCGCTCCTTTACGCCAGTGCCGGTTGCCAGCACTCCTTCTTGAATTCCCTCAAGGCGCGATTTTGAGATACTCTTCGCCTCCGCAATCACTTCTCGGGTCGCTTTTGAGGTTGGGCTCGCGAAAATGGCGAATGCTTCGCTAAGTGCCTTTCCAAAATCTTCCGGAGCAAGCGCTTTTATCTCACTCACTGCCGGTTGCTGGCTGATCGTTGGGGTGACTATCGTTTGCCGATTATCGGTTGTTAGTAGGGCTGCACTGATCCCAGCAGCCAGAATAATGCCGGAAAGAGCAGCCAAAATGGCTCGCGGATGCGCATTTCTGATAGCCGATAGCTGAAAATGGGAAGTCAATTTTGATACGTATCCATTTTGAGGCCATTTGTATAAGGAAGCGTATCGTCTTTCAAATTTTGCAAGAATTTCTCCCTGCCGATCCTCATTCAAAAGATGAAATGAGTTCTCCCTCTGTGCGGTAAGCAGTGTCTCGTGCGGTCTCACTCGCATTCTCAGCTCATGCCTTCTAGGCTCCGCTCTCCTCCCTGCCATGTCCCATGTCCCATGTCCCTTGTCCCCTTGTAGTGGCCCTTGACGGATTTCTCGCTCACGTGCAAATTTTTGCACTCCCTTGCGCTTTCGCTTGCCGAAAAGATATTTTTCTAGCTCAGTTTCGGTGATAAACCAATCGCGTCCCACTTTCACACCGGATATCACTTTCCGATTAATCAGCACGCGCAAATAGTCCTGGTGTATGCCAGAAACCCGTGCTGCTTCTCGAAGACCGATTAGCTTCTGCTCCATCAAAATTTTTTAGCTCCGCAACGTTTTTTGAAAGTTTTTCTAACT
>CAZOFN010000025.1:4079-10045 GCA_964579195.1 uncultured Candidatus Saccharibacteria bacterium
GTGATACGTTTCCGTATCTTCAGCTTCATCCTAATGATACAATGTGCGTATCAAAATAACGCAAGAATTTTGTGGAAAACTTTTCACCTTTCCATAGAAATTTTCAAAGAGCAACTTCTTAAATTTCTAAATGGCGATTACTTACTCAGGGCAAATAAAATTTTAGCCGGCTGAAACTAAAAATCTGCTCCATATGTTGGTTTGAATGCTTCATTTGCATAAAACTTTCATCATGGCACCAACTTTGAAGCGCTAATAGAGTTTTAGAAGTATTGATTTCATTTCTACGCTATAGCGTGAAAATGAAAAAATCTTTTTATATTCTAAAATGAATTCTGTGCGGCTCATAATAATCATATAGGCCGACTTTTGTCGGCCTATATGTCTGGCTGATTTATGGCGTGTCTAGGTCTAGCGCGAAAGCCCTGTTTTTCTCTCCAGTCTGGAGACTCGATTCTGGGGTTCACTAACCTGACGCTCAAGCGCAGCATGACCGTGGATAAGCGGCGGAAGAGAAATTTTTATATCGTGCATATCGGCGCGCATAAGGTCGAGCGTGTCAACAATCGCAGTAAAGCCCGCTTTTGTATCCTGGCGAAGCTCATCTATGCGCTTGTTTGTAGCTAAAAATTCCCGATGGGTCATTTCAGCAAGATTGTCGAGGCTGGTTTCCTTTTTCTTTCGCTCTTCGGGCATGCTCCTAGTTTATTAGGACGGCTTATGCTGTCAATCGTGAACGGCTTAACGCGCTAGCTTAAAGTGTCTTCGAATATCCCCTTCTCGGTTGCCCAGGGAATGCGCCTCAACGTACGTTACATGCCGCTCTACGCCGAAAAACTCGGCCACAAACTGTATTTCCTCGCGGCAGGGCGTAAAGTGCACAAAGACGCTCTTTTGCAGCTTTTGGAAGCCCAGTTCCTTTAACTTGCGGGCAAGCGCATCGCGGGCGCGCTTTAGCTCCTCAGGGATATCGAACATCACAATTCTCCAGGTCTGATCCCAGCGCCTTTCCGGCTCAAGTGTGAGGTTTTCGATGTTATACTGCCTCAACCTTTGCGAGCCGGCTTCCGTAAGATTTATATGGCTCTTCGTCTCCTCGTTGCGGTATTCGATGAATTTTTGCCGGCGCAGACGCTCAATTGCGACTCTGACACTATTTTTGCGGCGCCTGCCTATACCCCGCTCCTCAAGACGCGGCAAAAAGAGCGAATTCAGGTCGGCGCTCCTGTACGCGGCCAATGCGATCGGACGCTCGCCTAAAATACGAAGAATCTCATGCGCAATTTTTCCTTTCTTCAGATGCTCTTCACGCTCGACAGTGATTTTCGCCATATACTGATTATCAGCTTTCAATTCTCAGTCGCCAATGAATAAAGACTTGTAACTTGATTATATATCAATTGATACGAACTTTGATTCCATTGCTGTTGAAAAGTGATACGTATCATTGTCACGAATCTCTAAATTCTAACTTCCAATTTCTAAAACTCTCTAAATTTTGATGCCGAAAATTGCTCAAAGAATGGAACTCAGAGATTGGAGATTTATCAAAAAGTCTTCGCTAGCAAGGAAATTTAGTCTTAGTTCCTCTTTTTCTTTTTAGAATTAATAATTTTCGTTTAAGTGCTATAGCGTAGTATTGCAAAATTGATTTATTTGTCTATCCACCGAGAGTTCACAGCTTGTAGCCAGACGGCACCATATCCATAGCGTCATACCAAAAGGCGCCTTAAGGTAGTTTTTGGTTAATCTTCTCGGAGCGCTATTGAAATAGGGGTTACCTCGCTTTGCCGAGAAACTCTTTAAGAGTAACACCGGCTAGGCCAAGGATTCCCCGTAATGTTCCTATCGCGAGTTCTCTATGAAGAGGGACAACAGTCACGCTGCCTAGGCCTGATATCTTACTCAGTTTTACGTGTTCGCCCAGTGACTATGAAACCGAAATTCTTAATGAGAACTTTTATGACCTGCCTTCCGGAAAAAGTTTTTGCCACAGGAGAGCTAAGCTTTTACTTCAAGCGTTGTAAGTAGCGGCGATTCTCGCGCTATCAACTTTTTTACTCCCGGCTCACCTTGTATATACAGTTCTACTGCTTCTGCTAAATTTCGCTTAGCCTCATCCAAAGTACGTCCCTGGGTCGTAACTCCAAGTTCCACTGCGCGCGCCACGAACCATTTTTTTTCTTTTGTAATACTGGCTGTGAATTTGTAGGTCATAATCTCTATGCGTTTACTATATCAACATACTTAGAGACGGTCAAAGCTGCATATGCTGTCGTTGTCAGTTATCCGCTGTCAGAATGGCTACGCCTACACGAAGTGATAAGACTAGAGATAGTAGCTTGGCTGAGTGAGTACTGAAAACTTACAGCTAAACCAATAACCAGCTAGAGGCCGAGGTCGCGGAGTTTCTGCATCAGCTCGCGGAGTTGCTTGGATGTTCTTCGCGGGATGTCTATTTTAATCTCAACCAAGAGGTCGCCGTGGCCATATCCCGATGCCTCGGGTACGCCCTTGCCGCGAATTCTCAAGATCTCTCCCGATTGAGTTCCTTCAGGGATTTTCAGCGATATGGCCCCGGTCAATGTGGGAATTTCAACCGTGTCTCCCAGGATTGCCTGGGAGACTTTAATGGGAAGCGCCATGTACAAATCTTCACCCTGGCGCTTGAAGACTTTATGCGGAAGAACGCGGATGCGAATATACAGGTCTCCAGGAACTCCCGTTGGGTCGTTCAGCTCTCCTTTCCCGGAAACTTTCAACGTGTCATCATTTCGTATTCCCTTTGGGATAATCAATTCGATCGTTTCCTGCTTTCGCTCAATCCCCTTTCCGCCACACGCCCAGCATGACTTCTGCGGCTCTTCTCCCCTGCCGCGGCAGGTGGGACAGGTTTCGACACGCGTCATTGAGCCGAGGATGGTTCGCTCTGTTTTTTGAACGTTGCCTTTTCCCTTGCATGTCTCACAACGCTTGAACTTTGTACCAGGCTCTCCGCCGGTTCCATTGCAATGCGCGCATCGCGCGTTGCGCCGAACCGTAATCGTTTCCTTTCCTCCCAGGATGCTTTCCTCAAACGGGATCGTTAACTCAGTAAGCAAATCCTTGCCGCGCTTCTGCCTTGTCTCGCGACGCGCGCCGCCGAAACCGAAAACATTTTCGAATATGTCTCCAATGTCAAAATCATCCCCGGCGCGGAAATCCTGCCCTCTCCCGCCGAAGATGTCGCCCCACTGGAACCCGCCGCCCGGAAATCCCTGTCCTCCATCAAAAGCTCCCTGACCGAACTGGTCATACTGCTTTCGCTTTTTCTCGTCACCCAGCACTTGATACGCCTCGTTAATTTCCTTGAACTTGGTTTCGTTCCCCCCGCCTTTATCCGGATGATACTGATGAGCCAGTTTGCGGTAAGCCTTCTTGACCTCATCTGGGGAGGCGTTTCGGGAAACACCGAGGATGTCGTAGTAGTCATGCCTCATGATTTAATACTATGCAAATCACTAATCAATGCCAATCTACAGATCACTAATACTAGATATTTGAGTTTAAGACACGTCTAGGACGCAAGAATTTATCTCGAAAGTTCACGAGGATGCCAAGTTTGATCCCAAGGGCCGCTAAATAGCGTCTAGTTTGGTAGTAATCTTGCCGATCAAGTACGCGCTTAGTCTTAAGCTCAAGTAAGATCTTGTCATCAACTACGAAATCTATCTTATTTCGGCCAGCGACTTCCCCCGCAAAAGACGGGGGTAAAACCTTTTCACGCTCGTAGATCAAATGGTAGGTCTTCAAGTATTTTTCGATAGCGTCTCCATACTGCTTTTCGTTACAATAGCGACCGCGTTCATTGTGTACAGCAAAGAGAATGCCGTTTAATTGATAAGAGAATTCAGGATGGATTAGCTGCGGTTTACTAAAATTCATATTCGCGATTCGCAGATTGGCATTTTATCAGAACGATTGGCATAACTAGAGGGTGTAGCGCTTTATCGTTAAAGTCGCAGTTTCTTCTTTTATTATATGAAGACGTCCCGCGAGAAGAAACATGAGGTGCGCTGCAAGCATGGCGAGCCACTGGAATGGAATGAAGATTGTGCGCAGCGCAAAAAATACGCCGACTGACAGAACCGCAGGCACGTATACCACATAGGTGCCTAAAAAAGCAGCAGCTCGCCTATTTGCGACCTCGTAGAATACAGCTCGGATTGGCTCATCGCCGTTCAATGTTATGCCGAGTCTTTCCGATAGAAGTTGACGTTCTTCACTGATAAGCGCCTCAAATTGGGAGTCTGACACCGTGCGGCGCGGAATTCCGCCGTTTTCAAGGGCCTTCACTGCATATGCTTCCAAGAACTGGTCAATGGTTCCATCCGGGTTTATCGGGGGACTGTCAGGCAGGATGAAGCCGGCACTTCTGATCAGGTGTGGAAACAGAGCCTCAAATGATCCTCTCGGTATGAGCGACGTGATGGCTACATCCCGGTATGCGGCGTAGTAAAAGAGGGAAATGAGAAGCGCCGCTCCGGATAAAATTATAGGAAGGCCGCTTCGAGTAGCATTTCTTGTGCCTGGTTTCGGCGAAGAAAGAGCCACTTTTCGTATCTCCCACTTGCTCCATATGTTCAGGATAATAACAAGAAAGACACCAATAGCTGTCCAGAGGCTCTCCGGGAGGAAGAAAACAGAAAAAGCTGCAGGAATAATGGCCAGTATGCTTGAGGCAAGTTTGTCTTCAATGAAAAGAGCAGAAAACGAGAACAGCGAGATGTAGAGAAAGAAGATGATGCCGCTTGGCCAGGCGATACCGTATTCGACACCTGCTAAAAGCGCTGCGGTGCCAAGCAATGCCGTAGTCAGAGATAAAAGGAGTTCCTTCGTACGAGTACTCATTAAGTTTTCAATTTCCAGTCTTGCAATTATCAATCAATTTTCCACACAATACTTACATACTGTACAGTATGTAAGTATCTGTGATTAGACGCTTGGTTCTGGTGACAGCATAAAAGCCAATTTAAAGTTGGCAATTGAGAATTAAAATTACTTTTGGTTGTCTTCGGGTTTCTCCTTAAATTCAGCATCATGTATGTTCCCCTCAGGCGAAGAATTTGTTCCGGCTTCTCCCGAGTCACTCTTGTATGCCGCTTCACCGACTTTAGAGAGGGCAGTAGAGAGAGCCTGCAACGCTGATTCGAGACGCGCCCGATCTCCGGCATCCCTTGCCGACTTTAGTTCCTGAATTTTCGCCTCAACCTCGGATTTTATGTCACCCGCAACCTTATCACCCGCATCCCGCAGCGACTTCTCCGCAGTATGAATCAGGCCATCGGCGGTGTTTTTCAGCTCAATTTCCTCGCGCCTCTTTCTGTCTTCTGCGGCGTGCAATTCGGCATCCTTCTTCATTCTTTCAACCTCTTCCTTGGTCAGCGATGCAGATGACTCGATGCGAACAGACTGCTCTTTTGCAGTTGCCTTGTCTTTTGCCTTTACCGACAGTATGCCGTTGGCGTCAATATCAAAGGTAACTTCCACTTGCGGCATGCCGCGGGGAGAGGGCGGAATGCCGTCAAGAATGAAACGGGCCAGCGTCTTATTGTCATGCGCGATTTCCCGCTCTCCCTGGAGCACGTGAATCTCTACTTGGGTCTGATTGTCGGCGGCAGTCGAGAAAATCTGGGATTTGGCAGTCGGGATGGTGGTATTTTTCTCGATAACCCGCGTCATAATACCGCCGAGCGTTTCAATGCCGAGCGACAACGGGGTGACGTCGAGGAGCAAAACATCCTTTACATCCCCCTGCATAATCCCTCCCTGAATCGCAGCCCCGAGCGCCACCACCTCATCCGCGTTGATGGTGCGGTTTGGATCTTTCCCAAAGAGCGCCCTTACCGCGTCTTGAATCGCCGGCATTCGCGTCTGTCCGCCGACAAGAATGATTTCATGAATGTCGGAAAGCTGGAACCCGGCTG
>CAZOFN010000026.1:0-9448 GCA_964579195.1 uncultured Candidatus Saccharibacteria bacterium
GGGTTGGCCCTGCGACGCGCGCGAAACTTGGGGAGGTGTTTGCGGGTGCGACACCTGCCGTTCCGGCAGCACCATCAAGTATTACTCCCCCCAGCCCTGTCTCTACCACTACACCGACTGTTGTTGGCACAACAACCCCGGCAGCTATTGCAACAAGTACTGCGCCAGCCGCGGGAGCGGCGTCAAGTACGGCTACCTCAACATCCCCATAACCCCTTACACCCGAGAGGGCGTACCCTCGGCTGAAAAGCTGAGGGTTTTGGGTATGTACATAAGAAGTTGTTGCGAAACCTCTCTATAATGTCCATTTCTGGCAAGAGACACAAAACCAATGTAAAATGCCATAGAGATGATTACAAAGCTCTTCTTCGTAGGGAAATTCCAGAATTCCGTGCGAGCCGAGAAAGGACGACGCAGGCGTATATGGAGAATATACGCCAAGGAGGACTGGCGAAGGCGGAGCCGGAATTCTGGAATTGCAGCAGGAGAGGGAGCTTTGTAATCATCTCATAGTCCTTATGAAAACCTCTGTTCTTCTTCCTCGCTTGGTAAAGCCGGAGCGGTATCGACTGATGCTGCATCCCAATCTCGAGAAATTTACTTTTCGCGGTGAGGAGACGATTTACCTGAAAATAAAGAGACCGCTTTCTGAGATTACACTGCACGCAAAGGAGCTTGAGATTGACAGCGTGTTCTTTCGCGCGTCCGGTATCACGGTAAGGCCCAAGAAGATCTCATTCGACAAAAAGGCAGATACGGTCACATTTAGATTCCCCGCCCTACTTTCGAAAGGAAGGGCAGAGCTCGATATTGTTTTCCGCGGTGTTCTGAATGACACAATGCGCGGATTCTACCGAAGCCGCTACCACGTTGACGGCAAGGAGCGTTACATGGCGACAACTCAGTTCGAGGCAACTGATGCCAGGAGAGCGTTCCCATGCATTGATGAGCCGGCGGCAAAGGCGGTTTTTGACGTGACGCTCATGGTGCCGAAAGGTGCGACGGCAATTTCCAATACGCTGCCGAGCGATATACGGGAACACGAGTCGGGGTATCAAGTCGTACAGTTTTCCCCGACACCGAAGATGTCAACGTATCTCCTCGCATTCATCGTAGGCGATTTTGAATTCATCGAGACCAGAACAAAGGAGGGTGTGCTCGTTCGGGTATTTGTGACTCCCGGAAAAAAACATCAAGCGGAGTTTGCGCTTAAAGTAGCCGCCAAAACGCTCTCCTTCTTCGCCAAGTACTTTGATATGCGGTATCCGCTGCCGGTGATGGACTTGATTGCAATTCCCGATTTTGCGGCGGGTGCCATGGAGAATTGGGGTGCCATCACCTATCGCGAGTCGGCGCTCCTGGTTGACCCCGTGCACTCTTCGGCTGCCAACAAGCAGTGGGTGGCTATCGTTATTGCGCATGAACTTGCGCATCAGTGGTTCGGAAATCTCGTTACTATGGAGTGGTGGACGCACCTTTGGCTGAATGAGGGTTTCGCTTCCTACATTGAGTACCTTGCCGTGGATCACCTGTTTCCTCGGTGGGATATCTGGACACAGTTTGTCTACGCCGATCTCGCGCCAGCGCTCCATCTTGATGCGTTGAAACACACGCACCCCATCGAGGTTTCGGTACACCATCCTGATGAAATCGGTGAAATTTTTGACGCCATCAGCTACCAGAAAGGTTCCTCCATTATTCGGATGCTCGCGAATTACCTTGGTGGGCGTGATTTTCGAAATGGTCTCCGACGCTACTTGAAAGAGCACCAATACCAGAACGCCTCGACGGAAGATTTGTGGCGTGCATTCGAACATGTTTCGGGAAAACCGGTGCGAAAGGTGATGAAAAACTGGACAGGAGCCAGCGGATATCCCGTGGTGACGGTTCTCTCGAAAGAGCGCGGATTTGAACTTCGTCAGTCGCGATTCTTTTCGAGCGCCCTTTCGCGAATGTCTGCAAAAGACAAGACACTCTGGCATATACCAGTCAATTTAAGACGCAAGTCATCTGCGAAAACAAAGATTCTTTTGCTTGATAAAAAAGGAGAGACGCTCAATGCAGCACTCGGGCGCGATGAATGGCTCAAGTTAAATTATGATGTGTCAGGTGTCTACCGGGTTGATTATCCCGCAGTAATGCTGGAGCGGCTTGCGAAGGCTGTCGGGAAAAAAGAACTTGGTCCGCGTGACCGTTTCAACGTCGAGAATGATGCTTTCGCGATGGCAGAGGCAGGTCTCTTAAAGACCCATGAAGCTCTGAGGCTTGCCAGCGCCTATGAGGACGAGACTGACTTTTCGGTGTGGGCTGATTTGGCATTCAACCTTGGGCGTCTTGAACTGCTCTTCTGGGATACACCGTTTCGTGATGCCTATCGGCACTATGCGCGACGAATCTTTGTGAAGATTGCAAAGAGAATGGGCTGGAAGAAAAAGCCGGGGGAGGGGCACGCGTCAGCGCTTCTTCGAAGTCTTGCACTTTCCAACTTTGGAGGTTATGGCGACGCGGTTACCGTAAAGATTGCCAAGCGTCTCTTCGCGTCAGGCTTCCGGAAAGACAAAAATACGATTCATCCAGATTTACGCGGGGCAGTTTATGGACTGGTGGCGGATGCCGGCGGGGAACGAGAGCATCAGCGCCTCATGGCACGATACAAGGTTGAAGAGATGCACGAAGAGAAAAATAGAATTGGTCGGGCGCTTGGGCGGTTCCCGCAAAAAAAGCTCATTTGGCGGACACTTGAGTTCTCGCTTTCAAAGGATGTGCGGCCGCAGGACGCATTTATCGTGATGGGCGGCGCATGGGCCAACCCACGGGGGAAGGAGCTTGCCTGGGAATTCGTGAAGAAAAACTGGAAGATGCTTGTTGAGCGTTACGGCCAGGGCGGGCATACGCTGCCGCGCTTCATCCAGCCGGCGGGCGGTTTTGCAACCCTTGAGAAGGCGCGAGAGTTTAAGGCGTTTTTCAGAAAGAATCCCGCGCCGGGTGCGGAGCGCGCTGTCGAGCAGGTGATAGAGCGTATTCGGTCAAATATAGCCTGGCTCACGCGCGACAAAGAAGATGTCGCACGTTGGTTGAAAGAAAGGGGGTATCAGAACCTATCTCAATAATACTCCCAAGCCGCAACCCTACGGGATAGAGCCAATTTCCGGGATGCCAGCGTCACTCGTCCCCGGCGTATCGCAAAGGATACGCCTTCGTCCTCCTTCCTCGGCCTGCCGGAAATTGGCCGCTATCGCGGCGGAAGTATTATTGAGATAGGTTCTAAGAATACAAGCGCGTTAATCGTAAAATTTCTAAAAATACGCGAATCTTTTGCAGCACTAAATGCCATATACACGCGACCGCGGGCATATGGCATTTGGGGATTTGTTAGACAAGTGAGAAATAAACTTCTACGATAAGTACGATATGGAAGCGGAAGAACGCCAAGACTCAAACAAGCAACATGACAATTATTTGATTCCTGCGTCAATCGTGGTCGCGGGGGCATTAGTGGCGGCTTCCGTGATTTACTCCCGCGGCAGTCTACCTACTCCGCCGGATACCGCAAAAAATGACACCGAGGAAAGGCCCGTCGGGCTTCAGCCGGTAACATCCGAGGACCACGTTCTGGGGAACCCTGATGCTCCCGTGAAGATGGTTGAGTTTTCTGACCTTGAGTGCCCATTTTGCAAACGGGTCCATCCCACGTTGAAGAACATCATGGAAGCATATGGAAAGGACGGTAAGGTTGCCTGGGTGTACCGCCATTTCCCGTTGGATGGGATCCATCCTAAGGCTGACAAAGAGGCTGAAGCTTCTGAGTGCGTGGCGGAGCTTGGTGGGAATGATGCATTCTGGCGTTTCATCGAAAAAGTTTACGAGGTTACGCCCTCCAATAATGGACTCGACTTTTTAGAGCTTCCCAAGATTGCCGGGGGTCTTGGAATTGATGTGGCAAAGTTCAATGAGTGCCTGGGTAGCGGCAAATATGCCGACAAAGTCGAGAGTCACACTCGTGAAGCGGTAGCGGCAGGAGGCAGCGGCACTCCCTATACCGTCATTGTCGCTAAAAACGGAAAAACGTTTCCTGTATCAGGCGCTGTGCCTTTCGAGACGTTCAAGGAGGTGATTGAGGAGGCGCTCAAAGAAAAGTAAAGCGATTCAATTTCTAATTACTAATGTCTAATAAACGCAGAGAGTGCAGGCGTTTGGAAATTAGGTATTGGACATTGAACATTACGATATGGCATTTGGGCGACACCGGCGTCCGAAGGATGGTTCGACCATTCGACAAGCTCACGGTGCTGAGCAAAGTCGAAGCATAAGCTCACCACGAGCCGTACCAATTCGAAGCCGCTGGAAAACAAAGCAAGGTTTCCCCCTAAATAGTTTATCTCGAGCAAGGCCGAGAGATGATGCGCGCTATCAATGGACGAATCATGTTCTTGGGAAGATGCGCTATTACGGACTCTCCGAGGGCAGGGTGCTCCGTGTTGTTAATTCTCCCAAGCGTACTGAGAAGGGGGTGGCCCCGGGAACAATTGCTGTCATGCAACCGGGTACGGGAAAACGGCTTGAAGAAATTTGGGTGATGTACCAAGAGCTAGGCAAGAATAAAGAATTAGGAATTAAGAATAAAGAGGGACGGAGAGAAAGATCGCCCCGTTCCTTAATTCATAATTCTAAATCCTTAATTCAAGTAAAGAAGCGCATCATAACGGCATGGCGGTATCCGGGAGTATCGAAACCACGCGATTCCATCCCGATGCCGGCGGATATTTTTGAAGATATTGCAAATCTGTTATAATCGCCGTGTTTGCTGCCTTGCGTGAGCGAACTCATCTATATGTCACGAAATACATTTGTAGTGCTTGCGGTGCTTGGGGCTTCAGTCGTTGCAATTCTCTTCTGGTATTTCCAGAACCGCCCCTCTTCATCCTTGTCTCCTGATGCGTACCGAATCAACGTGAATCAAAATGCAAGCCGGGATAATGCGAATAACAACTCGGACGGAGACGTTCCGGCAAATCCGACGCGAGCAACGCTCCACACGGCACGCGGCGATATTGTCGTGGAGCTCTACCCCCCTATTGCTCCCAAGACTGTAGCGAACTTTGTGAAGCTTATCCGTGGTGGGTTTTACGATGGTACAAAGTTCCACCGCGTAATTTCGGACTTCATGATTCAGGGTGGTGATCCGCTTTCAAAGATGAATGACCCGCGTGTGGGAACCGGCGGGCCGGGGTATGTGTTTGAGGATGAAATCAATCCCCGCGCGCTCGGTCTTTCGGATACAGAGATTTCCAAACTCGAAAGCGTAGGATATCAGTATGACTTTTCACTACAGTCGCTACCGGTGGATGTCGGCGTGATTGCGATGGCGAATGCCGGTCCCAATACCAATGGATCCCAGTTTTTTATTGTCACAGAGTTCCCACAACCGCATCTGAATGGCAGGCATACAGTATTTGGAAAAGTGGTTGAGGGCATGGAGGCAGTGAGGGCAATAAAGCAGGGAGATGTCATTGAATCGATTACAATTCAGTAAGGCTGAAGGATAGAGTTTAAAGTCTGAAAATTTTTGCGTTTAGTCTTTAGTATTTAGCCTTTAAACTTAGCGAAATGTCCAAGTACTACAACCCGGGGCGAAGCAGAGATCTCTTTGTAGAGAAGGCAAAAACCGCGATGAAGCTTTCTCGGACAAAGCTCGATTTGTTTTTGAATTGCCCTCGGTGCTTTTACCTTGATAGAAAATTGGGTGTACCCCAGCCGCCGGGATATCCATTTAGTTTGAACAACGCGGTCGACCGTCTCCTGAAAAAAGAGTTCGACGTTCATCGAGCGAACGGTGAAACACATCCCTTGATGAAGGCATACGGCATACCCGCCGTGCCCTTCCAGCATGAGAACTTGGATGCCTGGCGCAATACCCTGAAGGGTGTCCAGTATCTGCATGAGGAAACGAACTTCCTCATTACGGGTGCAGTTGATGATATTTGGGTGGGTAACGACGGGGCTCTCCACATTGTAGATTACAAGGCTACCGCGAAGAATGCAGACGTTAACTTGGATGCTGACTGGCAGATTGGCTACAAGCGGCAGATGGAAGTTTATCAGTGGCTCTTCCGAAAGAATGATTTCATTGTCTCCGATGTGGGGTATTTCGTTTACGCCAACGGATTAATGGACCGGGAGGCATTCGATGGCAAACTGGAGTTCGATGTGAAAATTCTTCCTTACGAGGGGGATGATAGCTGGGTAGAGGAGGCGGTACGTGCTGCACGACGCTGTCTTGAATGTGAAAAGCTGCCGCTTGCAAGCGAAGACTGCGATTACTGCCGATATCGGCGAGCTGCTGGCGAGGCTGTCGAATCCCTGGAATGATGGTTCAGCTTCTCCTCTCTCTTCTGATTCTTCTGTCACTCGTTGTCTGGCCCGTGTGGCGGAAAGTCAACCCCAACTTTTCGCTCGACGAACTACCGCCGGACGAGGCGACAACAACGCTGCCCCTTGTCTTCATTGACCCATTTTCCGAGCGTCGGGTCACAGTTCCTCAAGAAGTCGAACCCCCGGCGAAGGAAAACCAGCCTGCCGTCGAGTCACCCAAGCGTGAGGCGACACCAAAACCCGTTGTGAAGCCCCCGATCCAGGAGACAAAAACATTTGCGACTTCAACGGAAGTTGCTTCGTTTCCAGCTGTACTCACAGGGATGGAGGTTTATGGGTTAATTGATACCGCCATCGTCCAAATTATCTGCCGCATTGGAGGAAATCTCTATATATCGGGGAGCGGCTTTGTTGTTTCGGAGCGTGGCGTCGTGCTTACAAATGCCCATGTGGTTGACAAAGGGACCGACTGTGAGGTGCGCACGGGCAACCCCGCTGTCTATGCCGGAAAGTTTGAGGTGCTTTTCGTGGGAAATACCGATGTAAAAATTCCCGACACTGAAGTACCGCAAGAAGATTTTGCCTTCGGAAGAATTGTTGAGCGCTTCGAGCGTTCGCGGCTCACAGAGCCCTTCAAGTTTCTCCGCTTGAATTCCACATATGTTCCTATTCTCAGTGACGGCTTTTTTGTGGCCGCGTACTCATCTGAGCTGATTGGGAACACTGGTCTTACGTCCCAAAACCTTGTGTTTTCAACAGCACAATTTTTGAGTGCCCTCTCTGCCGCTTCCAACGGTGGATCTGCGGATATTATGGAGTTATCTGGCAACATTTCAACGCAGGAAGGAGCGTCCGGAAGCCCCGTTCTGTCTCCCCGAGACGGTAGCGTGGTAGGGCTCGTGTTTGGTCAGGGAAGGGAAACTGATGACAAGAACATCGAAACGGATCGCCGCCGCGAATTTGCCTTCTTGGTTTCTTATATTGATGCAAAGATTCGCGCGAGTCAGGGAAAGTCTCTTTTGCAATTTATCGATGCCCTCGGCCGGTAGCTACGAATTACGAAGGCAGTATGAATATACGAATTTATGCATTCGTGAAAGTTCGTATTCCGTAGCCTTTGAGATGTGGATAAAGACAGCTCGTTCTTTTTCGTGGAAAGCATATGCTTGAAATAAGATTTCTATTAAGCAACAGCGTATGGAACTTTCTCCAACACGGATGGCGGCACTGATGGTCTTGATTATTGGTGTCGGCATTATCGGCTTTATATTTGGCAAGGGGTATGGCGAGAGAAATATGGCGGCCAAGGTTGATGCAGCGGAGAAGGCAGCTGCCGAGAAGGCGCTCGGAGAGGCAAGAGAGGCAGCGAACCCATTTTCCGCGAACCCGCTCGAGGACACGACAACCAATCCCTTTGAACGGGTGAAAGTAAACCCGTTTGAGTGACGGATAATTTTCAAGTCTCGATTATCAGTTTTCAATTAAGGCTCAATTTCTCAGTTATCAAAATCAAACGAGTTCGGAAATTTGACTTATGACACGTTCTGTAAAAGTCTTCTATAAAGCCGCGCTTGTTGTTATCGGGTTAGGACTGACGATTGTGGTGTCGGCTGACTTTGAGTATCCCATCCAGGAGCTTGGCAACTGTGCTGACAAGGACGCTTGCAGGGCATTTTGCGATGATCTGGCGAATAAGGATGCGTGCGCGGCATTTGCCGAAAAGCGGGGGCTGATAGAAAAAGAGGACGCGGATAGGGTGCGTTCCATCCCCAAGACCGGCCCGGGCGGCTGTGAATCAGAGTCAGTCTGCAAAAGCTATTGTGAAGATTCTTCACATCAAAATGAATGCATCGAGTTTGGATTGCGCCACGGCTTTATCACAGAAGAAGAGGCTCTGCGCATTAGAAATATTTCGGGCCCGGGCGGGTGCAAGTCACGAGAAGAGTGCAGAGCATTTTGCGATGTGCCGCAGAATGCCGAGTCTTGCTTTACCTTTGCCGAAAAGGAGGGTCGCCTTACAAAAAAAGACGCAGTGGGGGCGGAGATACTTTTGAATGGCGGTCCGGGCGGCTGCAAATCGGAAGATGATTGCAAAGCATACTGTGAGGATCCTGTTCACAGTGAGGAGTGTCTGCAATTTGGGGAGTTAAAAGGGCTGATTTCGCCCGAAGAGGCGGCAAGGGCCAGAAAGTTTTTGAATCAGACGGGCCCGGGCGGCTGCCGCGGGAATCAGTGCCGCGAGTATTGCAGTGATGGGGCACATCGTGAAGAGTGTTTCCGTTTCGCCAGGGAGCATAACTTAATGCCGCCAGAAGAGATTGAGCGCGCGGAAAAGTTTCTCAAGGCAACGAGCGAGGGCGGTCCGGGCGGCTGCAAGGGCGAGGCTTGCCGTGCGTACTGCAATGGGCCCGCGCATCAGGATGAGTGCTTCGAGTTTGCCAAGGTCCATGACTTGATTGATGAGCATGAAGCAGAGGCAGTGGAAAAATTCAAAACATTGCGCGCGGAGATTAAAAAATCAGGCGGCCCGGGAGGGTGCGACAGTGAGGAGAGCTGCCATGCCTACTGCAGTGATGCCTCTCACGCCGAAGAGTGCGTCGCGTTTGCAGTGGACAAGGGTGTATTTCTCAAAGAGGAGGCAATCGAGCGGCTGAAGGAGTTCAGGGAAATGGAGTCGAAGTTTCGGCAGTTTGAGGGTTTTAATGGGGACGATGATGCTTCCGAGCAGGGTCCCGGCCGTCCGCGCCCGATCGGTCCCCCTATTGATATTCGCAAATTCGAACAGAACTTTGATGAGCAGCGGAAAATTTTTGAAGAGAAACGCGAGGAGATTGAAAAAGTTTTCAGAGAGCGCCAGCAGCTGAACGAGGAAGAGTTCAAGAAGCGCCGGGAGGAGATTCAAAGGCATTTTGAGTCGCGCCAAGATGAGTTTGAAGCGCGAAGGAGGGAAATGGAGGAGCGTTTCCGGAGCGAAGGGCGGGACATTCCGGAGGGATTTTTCCATGGCGGACCGCCAGGAATATTTCCGGTGCGCGGACAGCAGTCCGAGGGCTGTAAGCATGAAGCTGGCGGAGAA
>CAZOFN010000027.1:0-2445 GCA_964579195.1 uncultured Candidatus Saccharibacteria bacterium
GGTGTTGCAATGGACTTGTATACCACGTAGAGCTTGAACATCATGAGGCAAAAATAAAACGCAGCAATTATCCCAGAGACAAGCGTAATGACAGAAAGTCCGGAGATGAGTTTAAGAAGGTAGAGTGTCAAACCCAACCCCACAGCGAGGGCTATGAAGAAAGAAATTGTCTCGGGGTAGAGATGTCTCTTTGCGGAGAAAATTTCGGGGAGAAACAGAAAGTCTCTGGTGTTTGTGTAATCAATACCCTTTGCTTCAGATGCGTGTGGATGCGCCAGAAACGGGAACAATGATACAAGCCATTTGGGAGCCTCGCGCTCCCAAACTAACTTTCCGCCCCGGAAGTATCCTCGCAACGGCTTTTGGGGACTTTTTGTGCCAGAGACGGTGCCGGTGTCAATCGTTTGTTTTTGCATGGTAAAGTGTAGTTAAGCGGGCTCAACCTTTCATAAAAAGAGCGGCACTTCTCACAGGGGGTTTAGGTTTTCCAACACGTATTCGGACGCGCTAGCGAGCTAAACCTTACGCTTCTGCTTGATTGAAAACGCTGATTTTTCCTCTGTAACTTCCACTTAGGAAGCACTTGCGAAGAAACTTTTGACGAGATGGCCAAGTTGTAGTAGACAGGGAGCAGAAAAGCAGCATGTTTTCGGACGTGCCCAGTTAAAAATCACTATTCATGTCCTTCCCCCCAGAAGATGCTCCCGAGGAATTGAAAGACGAGGTATTGCTTCGAGCGGCAGTAGAGAATCCCAGTCTCTTCGAGATTTTGGTTCGCCGATACCAGGAGGCGTTTCTCCGGGCGGCTATGCGCGTTGTTCGGCGCCGCGAGGATGCAGAGGATATTGTCCAAGAGGCATTTGTCAAAATGTACCGGAATGCCCATCGTTTCGAGAAACGCGATGATGTTGAGTTCAAGAGCTGGGCATATCGCATAGTGCTGAATACCGCGTTTACGCACTATCAGCGTCTTAAACGGCAGAGTATCCGTGAGGATTACGAGGGAGACGAGATGCTCCGAACGGTGGTTTCGGAGCACGACGATTTGAAGCGGTCCAGCGAACTCAAAATTTTAATTGAGCAGGTCTTAGCTGACTTGCCCGAGGATCTCGCTCGAGTTTTACGGAGACACTATCTTGAAGATAAGGCGTATGAGGCGATTGCTGCGACGGAGCATGCAACCGTGGCTTCCATTAAAATGAGACTTTATAGGGCCCGGCAGGCGTTCAAGAAACATTTGGGCGCCGAGTCTGGTCATACTAATTAACTGCTATGCAAATTGCGAAGGAACCATTGGAACGTAATAGGCTCGCGCAAAGAATCATGCGGCGGGTCTATTGGTACTGGTTTTGGAAGAAAGAAGCTCCTACGTTGGGAATGCAACTTGGCATTTTGGCGCTGGTGCTTGTTGGAATCCACGAGTTTGTTTCCGTAAAGTTCGTACTGCGCAATGCCCTCGAAACGGTGCCCGATATGGGCTCTTTCCTGCGTTTTACGGGGGCTGCCGTCCAAAATACCGGTTTCGTGCCGCAGCTTCTTTTTGGGGCCTTGCTGATTCTTGGCCTTATGGTTGGGCGCGATGTGCTGAAGGCACTTCGCGTGCTTCGCGCCTCTCCGAAACTAAACGTGCTTCTTTAGGGTGGTATATAGTAGGAAAGGTCAGTTTCAATACATAAGTACAAAACATCCCCTTCCGAGGGGATGTTTTGGTATAATACAGGCAAAATGTACCTGGTACACCAAAGCGGCAATACCTACATTCTTGCCTGGATGCGGGGAGAGGAGATCGTCTCCAGCCTTCGCAGTTTTTTGAAGGAGAAGAACATTCGGGCGGGGTGCTTCACGGGGCTCGGGGCCGCCGAGTCTCTGGAAATTGCTTTCTATAATCTGGCGAATCGAGAGTATGAGCGGAAGACAGCCAATTATGATGTAGAAATTCTTTCGCTTGTGGGAAACACAGCTATGATTGACGGGGAGCCTATCATTCACATGCACGGCGTTTTTGGAAAGCGCGACTTCTCCGCCTTCGGCGGGCATGTCTTCAGAATTATTGTCTCGGGAAGTTGTGAAGTTCACTTGGCGGCGCTTGATGGTTTCATGAAGCGCGAACCCGATGAAACCACCGGCCTCAACTTACTGTGCCCCATTTGATAGGAGACTTGCCTGAACGATGGTGACCGAATTTACAAACATATCGGATGGACAATCACAAGCTGCGCTGGTACCTTAGTGGCTGACATAGTGGCTGTTTTGCGCAGTCTCGGCTTTTCGCCGACGAATAAAGCTTCGCAGAAGTCTGTCTGTCTGAGGCGACAAGGAGAAATTCGAAGGTATTTTCAAGAGATAAGAACGCATAATCCAAAACATTGGAGAAGGTACATGGAGGGTTGCGCCGAACGGTAAGGCACTGGTCTCGAAAACCAGGACCCCGCAAGGGGTTTGCAG
>CAZOFN010000027.1:2455-9148 GCA_964579195.1 uncultured Candidatus Saccharibacteria bacterium
GCGAACACTCTTTCCCGCGACGTCGCTGTTGCGATCTGTTTGAAGAGGTCAGCTCGCGGCGCGAGACGCGCCGCTCGCTTAGTGAAGTCGGATTTACTAAACCTAGGCGGCGGTTCCAGCATGACAAGGTCCGTTCCGTTTTGTTTGGAATAACGGAAAATTTCTGATACTCTGTAACAATGTTTGAATGGGTAAATCCCTACGCTATCGGGCTTCTTGTTCTCGGGTTGCTCATGTTTATATTGGGTGGGATTCTGTACGACATGCGGCGGAAGTTTCACCGACTTTTTGGGGAGAGCCCCCCCGTCACGCATGAGGAGGCTCTCGGTTATCTCCTGCGACGTTTTCAACTGACCGAGAAGGAGTTAATTCAGCTTGGGTCTCGCGTGGAGGTACTCGAGTCAATTGGCGAGAAAAGTTTCCAGAAAATGAGTTTTATGCGTTTCAATCCATTTGCGGACACTGGCGGGGATCAAAGTTTTGTGGTCTGCCTTTTAGACAAGCAGGACAACGGTGTCATTATTTCCTCGCTTTACAATCGGGAAGGAACGAGAGTCTATGCAAAAGCTATCGAAGCGGGGACACCAAAGCAACCGCTTTCTGATGAAGAAAAAAAGGTGCTTGGAGAAGCGATGCGGAGCTAGAGTTGAGAGTTATGAATTAAGCTATGATTCATAGTTCTTGTTTCTTGATTCAAAAAGATGGCAACAGTAGATACGAACGATAAAAAAATAGAAACAGAAAATCAATCACGACCTCCAGTCGTAGTTATTATGGGCCACGTTGATCATGGGAAGACGACGCTGCTTGACTATATTCGGAAGTCCCGTATTGCGGAAAAAGAGACGGGTGGTATCACGCAGCATATCGGCGCATATACTATCGACACGCCCGCAGCCATCACCTTCATTGACACTCCGGGGCACGAGGCTTTTTCAAAGATGCGCTCCCGTGGAGCGAAGGTGGCGGATATCGGTGTTCTCGTGGTGGCGGCCGATGAAGGTGTAAAGCCACAAACAAAAGAGGCCATTCAAATTTTAAAATCGGCGGCGGTCCCCTTTATTGTCGCCATCAATAAAATTGACCGATCGGGGAAGGATACAGACCGCGTAAAAAAAGAGCTGGCTGAGAATGATGTGCTGGTTGAATCGTGGGGCGGCAAGATTCCCTCCATCGAAATTTCGGCAAAAACCGGGGAAAATATTGATGGGCTTCTCGAGCTCATACTCCTGGTTGCTGAAGTTTCCGAGCTTACGGGGGAGCTGGATGCGTCGGCCGAAGGGGTTGTAATCGAGTCACATCGCGATGCGCGCCGGGGGACCACCGCGACGCTCTTGGTGCAGGAGGGGACTTTAAAGAGGGGCGACTTTGTGGTGACGGGAGGGGCTTTCAGTGCCGTCAAAATTCTGGAGGACTTTCAAGGAAATCCGGTCAATTCAGTCCCACTCTCTCGTCCCGCGCGTGTTTCCGGGCTCTCTGATGTTCCTCTCGTTGGCGCAACGTTTCGGTCATTTGCTGATAAAGAAGCCGCTGAACTCGAAGCGGAAAAGGGAGCCGGGGTCGGGCGAAATCAGGCAGTTCCCGACGACACCAAGGGTAAAGTGCATATCAATGTAATTTTGAAGGCTGATGTATCCGGTTCACGGGAGGCAATTGAAGATGTGTTGAAGAGTATGCAACTTCCGGACGTTGGCGTTCGCTTGATTCGTTCTGAGGTTGGGGACGTTAATGACTCTGACTTGCAGCTTGCACTTTCATCTTCCAACGTCGTCATGGTGGCGTTTCGTGTAAAGGTTCCCTCGTACATTTCTGATGAGGCAAAGAAGAAAAACGTTGCCCTGATTCAAGCCGGTATCATTTATGAAATTTTTGACCTCATGAAGGAGACAGTTCGGCACCTGATTCCCGCGGAGATTCGCGAGGTGCCTCTTGGCAAGCTGAAGGTACTGAAGTTCTTCAAACACGAAAAGTCAAAACAAATTATTGGTGGCCGCGTGACCGAGGGAAAGCTGGAAACGGCGGCATTGATTCGGGTTTTGAGAAAAGGCGCCGCTCAGGGAAAAGGTAAAATTGTCGGGCTGCAGATTAGGTCGCAGCAAGTTTCTGAGGTTGCCGAGGGAAACGAATGCGGCCTCCTTGTTGAGGCCGATATGCAGATTGCGGAAAACGATGTACTTGAGACGTATAAGGAAGAGAGGGTGGAACGAAGTTTTTAGAGGTACCAAAAGCACCAAAAGTACCAAATGGGAAATTTTAACCTTTGGCGCCTTTGGAACATTTGGTGCATTGGGAGCCTATGCGGCGGATTGAGCAGGTGAATGATCTGATCCGTGGAGAGCTTGGGAAAATCATTGCTCGCGATGTTGATTTTACCGAAGGAGCGTTGGTTACGATTACGCATGTGGAAACTTCGCCGGATTTACACTACGCTGATGTGTTTCTTTCCATAATGCCCGTTAGTGAGGAGCAAGCGTCTCTCACGATACTTGAAGGCCGCATCGGAGAGGTGCAGCGTTTGCTGAATCGGAAGCTTCGCATGCGTCCCGTGCCGCGCATTAAGTTCTCCGTAGATACTGAGCAAAAGAGGGCTGAGCGCATCGAAAAACTGCTGGCCGAAGAACGATTGAAAAACCCCGAAGAATAAGGCACTATAGTTTACTGATTCAGTTGCTTGAAATTCTTTTCGGCCACGTGGGCAAAATCCAATGTCTTGGATTTTTGCGGGAAAATAGCGTCAATTGATTGAAGCGTAATTTTCCCGGGGTTTCGCCGAGAGGGCGAAACAGCAGCGGTCGGTCCCGCACAAGATTCTGGCGCAGTGGCGAAGAGGTAACGCGACTGTCTGCAAAACAGTCATGCGGTGGGTTCGAATCCCCCCTGCGCCTCAGCCAGAATTTTGTGCGGGATCGCGGTTTGTTTCCAAACTTTTTGCATTCACTTAAAAATCTGAGCAAACTGGGAACAAAACTCTTATTCGCGGATGCAAATCCCGCGGTGGCCTCTCGGTATCGAAAATACGCTTGGGTGGTGGAACTGGTTTACACGCAGCACTTAAAATGCTGTGAGCGCAAGCTCATGAGGGTTCGACTCCCTCCCCAAGCATAAAGCTGGTCTTTCATCGGGGTTTGTCTCAAACTGAATGATAATGAGAAAGCGAAAAAACACCCGGATTCATTTGTTGTTTTTGAGTGCGGCGTTTGTGGTTCTTTTTGCCGTATTTGGGGAGGTCTTTTCATTTTCGCCTCGAGCGTTTCTCGCCGGTCTCATGCCGTTTGAAACTGTCTCAGCTGAGAGTTTGAGGGAGCGATACGCCGATAAAGAATTGCGAATTCTGCTGGTTCCGGGGCACGACAACAGTGATTATGGCACTGAATTCAAAGGTGTCCGAGAAGCTGATCTGACTCGCGAGGTTGTCGGGTATCTTTCTGGATTTCTGGAGAGTGACGAACATTTTCAGGTCTTTACGACACGAGATGGAGATACCGGCGAGTACACGCCTTTCTTTGCTTCGTATTTTCAAAGTGAAGAGAAGGAAGTAGTGTCCTTTCGTGAACAATTGCGTACATTCATTGCAGAGGCACTGGAACGCGGGCAGTTTGTAATGCGAAACGGAGTTCTCCATAACTCTGCGCCGCCCAGGGTCGCTCATAAACTATATGCAATGAACAAATGGGCGAATGAGAACAAGATTGATGCTGTTTTGCATATACACTTTAATGACTATGCGGGCCGGCCGTCTGGGAAAGTTGGCAAGTATTCAGGATTTACGATTTACATTCCGGACGAGCAATTCTCCAATGCAAGGGCGAGTCTTGTCCTTGCCGAATCAGTTTTTCGGCAAATAAAAAAGTATGTTCCCGTCAGCGACTTGACTGGCGAATCCCATGGATTGACGCCCGACCAGGAACTTATTGCAATCGGAGCAAACGGTTCGCTGGACGGCGCTTCGTTACTTCTTGAATATGGGTACATTTATGAGCCGCAATTTACGAAGCCCGGTGTGCGAGAGAGTATCATGCGGGAACTTGCGTATCAGACCTATGCCGGCATCAAAAAATACTTTGAACCGGAGGCTGCGATTTCGGAAACAACATTGCTGCCGTTTCAATGGAATGCGCCCTTGAAAAAGGATGCGAGGACAGGAAAGGACGTGCTTGCGCTGCAGGCTGCCCTTCTTTTTGAGGGTGTTTACCCGCCCCCGGGAAAGGATTTACGAGAGTGCCCGCTCACTGGATTTTTTGGTGAATGCACGGAAACATCGGTTGCCATTTTCCAGCAAAAATATTCTCATGAAGTTTTGCGTCCACACGGTATTACCCGGGGGACCGGCCAGGCGGGCCGGAGAACGCTCCAAAAACTGCAGGCACTGTATCCGCATGAGTAATGGGTGTTGGAAATTCTAAGAGTCTCGGGAGAAAGCAAAACATCCGCCTTGGGGCGGATGTTTTGCTTGGTACCATTAAATTTCAATTTCGACCTCGGTGAACTGCAGTCCGAATCGTCTAGCTTCCTGTTTAGTGGGGAACCAGATGTCGAGGCGGTCTTGGAATCGAGAGTGCATCCGATCCTCAACCGTGAACACCCTGTCGCCGAAGAGTTGCGGGATGCGAACCTTCGTGCCAAACGGCAGAAAGTTTGCAGCCACTACGCCGGGACGTGTTTTGGTTCCTGAAGCCGTGACATCCGGCGTATCGTCCGTCTCGTCATGAGAGCTTGAGTAGGCGGTAATCTTCAATTTTCTGATATCCGCTTTTGGCTCCATGAAGGGCATGTGATACGCGAGGATTGCTCCATCAAGGACTACAGAGAGATGTTCTCCGTATTCAGTTTTTTGAGGTTCGGCATGGGTGACTGGCGCAGAAATCCAAGCGCTTGTCCCCAAGAGGATAGGAAGGATAACCTTCCAACCCACGCGGGTAAACATAAAGTGCCGTACTTGGCCTGCCGTAGCTCCAATGCGTCGAAGCGAAGGTGGCTTTTGGGCACGGGCGAGAGTATAGCACGCTTGACCTAAATTGTCAAGCGTGGTCTGGCATTAACCACATTTGTCTCAACCGAGAGTGGCTACTCTAAAGACTCACTCTCATCCGGCCAATGAGACGCTTCTTGGATTTCCCGGCTTACGATTCGGCGTATTACCTCTCCGATGGCTGCCCAAACAAGTGCGGAAAGGAAGGTGGCGACAGTTAAAAAGGGAATGCACCCGCGACCGGTGCATTCAATAAGGGGATCAATGAGATTTATGAAGATGTAGAGCGGCAAATCATACCGAATATTGAAAAAGATGTGCGCTCCGGCAAAGAAGAGCCCGAAAATGAAGCCGCCGACAGTCCCTCGAGTAATGAGTTTCATTTTTGCCACATTCTTCTTTTTAGTTCGGCGAGCGTGGTTAACGACTTCATGTTCTTCATCCTGTCCACGTATACTACGCCGTTTAAGTGGTCAATCTCGTGCTGGAAGATTCGCGCCCAAAAGCCTGCCGCCGTTTCAGTAATCGTTTTTCCCGTTTCATTAGTGTAGCGCACTAAAATAGTTTCAGCTCTCGGCACCACGCCGCGGGCTCCAGTGAAGCTGAGGCAACCCTCCCAGTCGTCGGCTGCCGCTTGAGAGTACTTTAAGATTTTAGGATTTATGATGACGATGGGGCCTCTGTGGAGCAGGTCGGGGCGCATCGGAGTTTTTCGCATCTCCATGACGGCGAGGGCAAGCGATCTGCCGACTTGGGGTGCAGCCAGCCCTACGCCGCCGACGCGTCGCATGGTAAAAACCATCTGCCGCACAAGAGATTTGAATTCTTTTGTCTTTAAGAATCCTACCGGAACGCTCTTGGCTTTCGCGCGCAATATCGGATTGCCGAACTGAGTTCGAGGGAGAGTTTTCATTACGTGGTGATTGCGGAGGATATTAGCATCGGCCTTATAATTTACTCCCATACCACTAAAGAGTGGTAGGCTTCTCCAAGGCTTTCTCTCTGTGGGGGTTTACTTGGGTAAACAGCCGTTGTACGCGTACTCGACAACTCCTGCGTACGTAATAAAGATAGGTTCCCCGTCAATTTTTTCACACTCTTCTTTAGAGTTGACTCCATAATACTGCTTTTGCCAGTAACCGTAAGCGGGGCAAAGGTCAACGCATGAATAGCGATAAATAACCAATTTTCCGCGTGAAATGGTAGCGGGGAAACCATCGAATGCGAAATAGACTGCGAATGCTGCGATTGCAAACATTACAAGAAGAAAGATAAAAACAACGATCCCTTTCATATATGAGGTGCGGCCAGCGAGAATCGAACTCGCGTCCCCTCATTGGCAACGAGGTATTCTGCCACTAAACCATGGCCGCTTGTTTCGCAACTCCTTTTATCCATCCCATGATTTTATGGAAGAGGGCGGTGCTGTTTACTCGAATCAATATAGTCCCATAGGGGAGACGAGTAAAGGGCCTCTTGTCTAAACTAGATTTGCTGATGCCGTAGTATACCTTTCCAAAGTTCCTATGCGGCAGTCCGGTTACTTTTTGCCAAAAGTTTACTACCGCTTGGGTATTTATGTGCTCATATATTCTTATGTCCGCTTTAATTTTTTCATCAGATACTAAGCAAACTTCTCTCAGGAATCTCAGAAACATGGCTACTAGATTCGGGTCACTATTGGTTAGGGAAACTGGATGATGCGTTAATGTTCTGCCATTCTT
>CAZOFN010000028.1:0-5810 GCA_964579195.1 uncultured Candidatus Saccharibacteria bacterium
AGATACTCGGCATGTTATTTAACCGGAAATAATAATTCAGGTTTTTTTTAAGAGATTCAAAGTTGAATTTGTATGCCAAGTCGCCAAAATCTCCCGTCGCATCGGCATTAAAACTCCAGTCAGCCGCACCTCTGTTGCGCCAGTCAGTCGCGGCGCGCACAGAAAGGCTAGCCGCTGAACTGGGTGAGATAAAGGCGGCAAATTCACCCCACTGAGCAAGCAGCGGTTTAGGGGGTTCTGCGGGAAGATAGAAATAGCTCGAGCTATCTTTGGTGAATGTTGCTGTTCTTTCCTGAATGGGGGTAATGGAGGTGGAGAAAGCAAATGACTGCTTTAGCGCTTCAAGAGCGTCGTTAGTCTCGAAGGTTACGACAAGTGAAAAATTCTTGCCGCCTTCAGTCCGGGAATACTCATAGGGCTTCCCTGTCTTGGCGTCGGTAATGGAGATACGGCGACCATAACGAGACCTGCCGTCCAGAGAGACAAGCTGTTCGAGAGAAGATGGGAACCCTCCTTGATACTGGAGGGAGCGCAGTTCCTCAAGTATGCCAGATATATCCGCGGCCCGTTTGGCATCCCGCGAATACTGACCACGGAACTCATCCGACACGGCGATGGCAAAGGGCTTTGCATCTGTATCGCGCTCTTCCACCGCAAGCGAAGCTGAAAGGAGGTATGAAGCAGTATCAATGCGGGACATAGCTGCCAGAAGCCCTGAGAGTAAATTCTTCTCGACATACGGCGGACGGGCAAACGGGCCCAATTTCGCTACATACGCATACCCGCCACCGGCAAGAAGCAAAACACCCAAAACTCCCCCCACTGAAGTGAAAAGTATCCGCCTTGAAGCAAAGATATGTCGCGCTTCGTTGTCTTGCACTGGAGCGGCGGGAGGCTCAGCCTGAGGCGCCGATGTACTCGGCAAGGAAGGAACTGACTGAGGGGGCGGAGCGGAAAGCGGAGGGGGTGCGGTAGCTGGGGAAGCAGCGGCGATACTTCTCTCAACTTCAGCGAAGGCTGCCTCAAGTTCGCTTTCAGAACATCCCGCGTGAGAGAGGAATCTTTTAATTTCCTCTTTGGAAGCACCGACTGCCAGCTGTTTCTTGATATACTCTTGAATTTCGGCACCAGTCATGAAAACGCCTAGCTAGCTCCCCTGATGTACCTTTTGTTGATAGTAACCGAAGCGTATCCGAGGCCAATAAATACAAAACCAAGTACTACGAGGGAGATGGGCCATCCCAGAGAATCTGCAAAATACTCGCTTGTGATGTACGAAACATGAGCGATAAGGAAAAGAGTGCTCATCGCGAGAATACTGCGACTCTTCATGTAAACCGACAGGAAGAGACCTCCAAGTACAATCAAAAAATAAAACATCTGCCATGGAATGGAGCCGAAAACTTGCGAGAATGCGGCTCCGAGAAATCCGGCGCTACCCAAAAAATACAGTATGCCTATAAGATGCCTATTCCAGCCGCCGCGGAAAGCATGCGCGAGCAGTAAGTAGCTTGCACCCATTACCATCGTGAGGTATGCATACAAGTCCTCATGCCGATAGTACGGTCCTTCAACCATTGCCTCGACAAGTAAGTAAATAAAAGCCGTGCCGTTGCCTATGGCAAAAAATGTCAAAATGGGCTGCCTGTGGACCGCATTCAGCAGCAAATAGAACGCGAAGATAATCCCAAACGTGATGGCAACGGGCCATAAAGAAACAAAGTCAACTTCAAGTTCAGAGAGCGCAACTACGGCGCCGCCCGGAATAAGCATCCCGCCAATAAAATGAAAAATTGGCCCGATATTGTCCTCCGGTTTTTGTCTCAGCAGCATCGAGCCAATGGCAGTAATGAGCAAACCGAGACCTAAGGTGACCGCTATGCGGCCAAAAGAGCCAATATCGTCCCAAACTTGGGCGACAAAAATAACAATACCGATAATTACTATGGCCGCGCCCAATATGTACAGCGCCTTCGTTACGGAAAAATGCGAGAACTTCTTTACGCCATCGCCGCTTGTCGGCTGCACCAGAGAAGCAATGCTAAGTCGGCTGAATACCTCTTCGCGGCTTATCTCGCCGGCGTTAATTTTAAGAGAAAGCTCTTGCAGTAATTCCTCCTTGTTCATAGGCGATGGCGATTAGCTTCTTCCGGGTAAAACCCATCCGATGAATTGGAAATCACCTTGATAGTAATATCGGTCACCGTTGCTTATAAGGTTGAGTTTGCTCCTACTCCTGCCCTTTGTTAAGTAGTAGCCATATGAAGAGCCGCCATCAAAAAGGAAGAAAAAATCGGCTCCTCTATCATAGTTACCTGAGACAGTAATGCCGTCAGGCGATGTCAAAAGACCACTCAACGTGAGCGCCTCGGCCTCTTCCGATGTAATTTCCCGACTTTCGTTCTCTTTTGTATCATGCAAGAAAATACGGGCAGTATAGCTTTCATTAACATCCAGCACGCCATCTTTGTCTGAATCTTCCCCTGGGTCAGGTGAGTTCACAGCAATTCTCCCATTTACAACCGAGTAGCGTTTCTGAAGATAATTACTGCAGTCATAGCGATAGTAATTTGTTCCCTCTCTACATGAAGAATAGATGAAATTGTAATCAGTGGAAAGAAAGAGTGACGGCAGATATGTGCTCAATGCGATAATGGCTATAAGCGCAATCGGCAATGCAAAAGCAAGCACTATAGCAAAATTTTTCTTCAGAAATTCTCTCATGGCTTCTATAATAGCATATTATATTCGTAAATGGGCGTAGTGAAAATAGTCAACTCTTCTTCGGCGCTCCCACCGGGATTCGAACCCGGGTTACTGGAATGAGAATCCAGTGTCCTTGGCCTCTAGACGATAGGAGCAAATTGCTCAAAAGACTATAGCGTACTTTTCGTCCCGTGGCGAGTGCTCAGGATTTGTCCTCTGTGGTACGTCTTAACTTCCCGGAAAGCTTGATTGAGTTTATTCTTTTCAGGACATCCGACTCGAAAACATGCTCGAACTTCTGCTTCTCACGGTAAACTCTCTTCGCGGAGTCAATCAGCAGGTTTAAGAGCTCGCCAAGTTCCATTCCGCTTTCCTTCCAGAGATGGTGATACAGGGTACCCGGAAGTGTGTTAATTTCGTTGGCATAAAACTCGCCGCTCTTGCTGTCATAGAGAAAGTCCACACGCGCAATTCCCGCGCATCCGAAAAGCCGAAAAATTCTCACCGCCATATCGCGGATCGCTTCAGTGGTCTTGCCATCGAGCCTCGCAGGGATATGAATGCTCTTCTCCGCATTACCAAGCTGCGCTCCGCCATCGTTCAAGTACTTGTCTTCATACGAGAAAAAGTCGCGTGCAAACGCCGACTCCTGCAAAAGCGATGCTTTCGGCTCTCTTGCGCCAACCACCGCGCAGGTAATATCAGCCACTCCTTCAACGCTCTCTTCGACAAGCACGCGCTCGCCGTAATGCAGAGCCACCTCAATTGCAAACTCAAGATCTTTTTCGATTTTGACTTTGGCAATGCCAATGGAGGAACCCAGGCGTGCGGGTTTCACAAAAACCGGCCAGATCAGCTTCCTGACCTCTTCAAGGATTTCCGACCTGTTGAACTCCCACTCCTGCTCATCGAAGTAAACAAATCTCTTTGTTGGAATGCCGTATCGTTGGTACAGGAGCTTAGTCAGGATTTTATCCATAGTGATTGCCGATGATGTAACGCCACAACCGACATACGGCACCTTAAGGAGTTCAAAAAGGCCTTGAATCGTCCCGTCTTCCCCGTACGCGCCATGGAAAGTCGGAAATGCAAGATCAATCGGGACTAGCCTGGAAAACAATCCGCGCTTGCGAAGCACCATTGTGCCGCCTGAAGCGACCGCATCAATGGAAAATGTGCCAAGCTTCTTTAACCTGGCGTCCTTATCCGGCTGCTGGAAGAATTCAAGAGACGCAAGTTCATGCCCGATACGCCAGTCTCCCGCGCGGTCAAGATAAATCGGCGTTACTCGGTGGCCCAGTTTTTGCAAACCGGCGATTACCAGCTCCGCCGTTATAATCGAAATATCGTGCTCGGGGCTCCTGCTACCGAAAAATACGCCGATATTCATAGCTCATTGGTAATTATCAGTCCAATCATTTTGGAGGAGCAACACATCGCCAGGTCTAAGAAGAGACCGCAAGGCCTTATGCGCATCATTGGCGGAATCAAACCAGACAAGGCGCTTGCCCTCAAATCCTGCTTCCTTGAGCCCTTCGGCAATGCATTGCGTCACACTGTTTTTAATAAGGATGACAACATCAGCCACTCCAGCAAGTTCTCTGCCTATGGCAGAATGCACCGCATCGCTCTGCCCGCCCATTTCCACGAGCCCCGGAGTCAGAAAAATTTTTCTGCGACTCCTGAACTTGGAGAGAAGCAGAATAGCTTCATGGACTCCGCGTGGATTGCCGTTGTAACTGTCATCAATAACAAGAATATCACTATTTGTGCGAATCGGCTGCAGCCGGTGAGGCACGGGCTGGAGGAACGCCGCTGCTCGCCGCGCTTTGCTAAATGGAACCTCAAGAATTGAAGCAACAACCATGGCTCCGGAGACTGTGCCCACCGCATACTCCCCCAAAAGATTGATGCGGAAATCCTCGCGCGTGCCGCCATGCTCGAGACGGAAACTCGCCGTTAGGGTGTCAGAATCAAACCGAAGCCCGGAAGTTTTAAAGTATGCCCTGCCATCATCCTTCGCGCTGTAAAAGAAAATCTTGCGTTCCCCCGCAGATAGCATGTAGTGCTCCATAACAGATGTATCATCGGCATTGAACACCACCACTCCGTCGGGTTTTGTTGCCTCAACAATTTCGAACTTGGCGGCCACTGTCGCTTGAAGGCTACCGAACCGCTCCCGGTGGCTCTCGTTGATGCCGGTGAGTATGCTGATTTCCGGCTTAACAATGTCACAAATCGCTCGAATATCACCGCGCTGGTACGCCCCCATTTCGACAACGAATATCTCAATGTCCGGGGTCAACGTATCGAGGATCAGGCGCGCAATCCCGAGAGGCGTATTTATATTTTCCGGCGTCTTGAGCACTCTGAACTTTGCGCCGAGAATCACAGACAGAACCTCTTTCATGGTGGTCTTGCCGTAGCTCCCGGCAATGCCTATTACCCTGACATGAGGCAGGTTTTGCATTTTCCGTCTGGCCCGACTGACATAGATTTTCTTGAGAAGCATATCTACCGGGAGAATGAGAAACGCACCCATGCTGATACCGATAAACGGAGCACGCACCCCCAGACAAATCAGAAGTAGAAAAGTGAGAAGACCGATAAGTATTGAACCAACATAAGCCAAGACAAGCCAGCCGATACCCGCCGCAATCGCGAGAATCAGGAGTATAGCAATAACAAAAAGAAAAATAGTCTTGGGCGTCCAGACAAGCGCCTTCCGAGGCTCGACAGAAAGAGCGCCGCGCCTTATCGCTGCTGCGTATCGGGTGATATCGTAGCTCTCCAGTTGGAGCAGATACAAATGACGAATAAGATAAAACAGCGGGTTCATGCGAGAAATGAAGAAAGCTCGACGGCAAAACGCTGCGGGTTGTCTAAAAAACTGAAGTGCCCGGCACGTTCAAAGACAGAGAGTCGCGCATGAGGAATGGCTCGCGCCATCGCGACACCCAACCTAAGGGGCGTCTCGCGATCCTCTTTGCCCCAGATTATGAGCGTTTGTTGGGAAATGCGGGGCAACAGGGGCGTGAGGTCTTCACGAATAACATTTACAAATGTCGCTTGCAGTTCAGGAGTTGCCAGATAATCTTCAGCGC
>CAZOFN010000028.1:5820-8942 GCA_964579195.1 uncultured Candidatus Saccharibacteria bacterium
TACGCCCGGCAGGGCGAAAGTGGGATGCAATATGAAAGTAGAGAAGCGGAAAAGTGTGACCCACCACCGCGCATTGCGAATTCCCGCACTGTCAACTAAAACAACTCTACTAACTCTTCTTTCCCGAGTAGCGAGCTTTATGGCAATCCGCCCCCCAAACGAGTGACCAATAAGAACAACATTCCGCAATTCAAGCTTGTCAAAAAATTCACGAACGACTTCGGCATACTGTCCCATATCGAAAGGTATGCGAGGAGTATCTGACTTTCCAAAACCAGGCAGGTCAAGGAGATATATATTAGCATCAAGCGCAATATGGGCGAGCAGTGGAATCCATATCCTCGCCTCAGAGCGCCACCCATGCAGAAAAATGAGTGCCGGCTCAGTGTTTAAGCCTGCTCTATGATAATAGTGCGCCCGAAGATTCCTAAGGATTACGTCGCGCTCACCGAGATGAATAATTTTGGGATTGTTATCGTTCATGCGAGAGAAGTACTGGTTTACCGCTCATCGGGCGGAACACTGTAATAGTTCAATATATATGCCGCTAGGTCGTGAAAAGCGGGCGAGAGACTCGTTGATGCAAAGTTTACCCCTCGCGGCTTGTTAAGCTGGATAAAAATCAGGAACCTAGGGCTGAAGGCCGGAGCATATCCGACAAATGAGTGTATAACTTCGTCTGAGTATCCTCTGCCGCTTTCACTGGGGATTTGGGCGGTACCGGTTTTCCCCGCCACAAAGTATCCTTTCACCCCAGCGCGATTGTCGAAGCCGTTCCGCGTCACCGAGACCAGCATGCGCGAAAGCGTCTTGGAGGTCTCTAAACTCAAGACACGCCTGCGGACCTCTGGTCTTCCCACCGTTTCAGCACCCGCTTGATCCACGACCTTTTCAACCACGTACGGCTTCATCAGGTTACCGCCGTTTGCAATCGCAGAAACCGCCATCATTACCTGAAGCGGGGAGACGGCAACACCTTGGCCAAACGAGGCTGTGGCAAAATCTATATCGCGCATGGCCGAGAGATTCGAAATATTTCCCCTGACCTCACCGGGAAGGTCAACACCGGTCTTTTCACCGAAGCCAAAGCGCCCCAAATATTCGGCAAATTTCTTGTGGCTGAGTTTCTGCTCGACAAAGACAGCGCCTGTATTCAGCGATTTCTCGAGGACTTGCGTCATGGTTTGCCGCCCATTGGCTTTGCCGTCGTAATTCCGAATGACATATCCGCCGATTCTTACCTCACCCGTGTCAACATAGTGTGTCTCCGGATCTATCAGACCCTCGTTGACTGCCGATGCCATGGTTACCGGCTTCATCACCGAACCAAGCTCGTAGTTCGCCTCAACCATGGGATTCAGGAAGTCCTTGAGGTTGGAAACACTACTGGGAGAGTTGGGATCGAAAGTCGGCAAAGCAGCATGCGCTAGAATCCTGCCGGTCGTGGGATCGAGGACAGTGATCATTCCGCTTTCCGCACTCCATTGGGCCGAAAGCCTGGTCAGTCGCTCCTCAACGCGCTTTTGAATATTGAAGTCCACCGTAAGAACAACATCCCTCCCGTCCGCAGACGGGTTCACGATTCGCTTGCCGAGACCAGCAAGATAATCAAAGGAACTTCGAGTGCCCTCCAAAAAACCGATCTCCCCAGAAAGTTCACTGTCATACTTTCGTTCGACGCCATACTGTCCCGTCTCCTCGTCCTGGTCAAACTGAACAAAGCCCAGAACATGAGCCGCCAGGGAACTGGAGGGATAAACCCTTCGTGATTCACCAGTGATGCCGATACCTTTGATGCCAAGTGCGCGAACTTTCACGGCAGTCGCCTCATCGATTTTTCTCGCGATAATGCGATAACCGCCGCCGAGCGAAAGGCGGCCATATACCTCATTTACCGGAACCCCAAGGGCTTCGGCGAGGCTCACTGATGCCGTCTCGATATCTTCCATTTCCTTCAGTGAGGCAGAAATGGTGTAGAGATTCTTGTTCAATGCTGCCGCTTGCAGCTTGCCGTCCTTATCCTGAAAATAAATTGTTCCGCGTCTCGGCAGTGCCCCTCCAATCCCCTGTTGCTTGGCCGCAATTGCAGCAAGTTCCCGGTAGTTGACGATTTGGAGAGAGAAGAGACGAACAAAAATCAGCAATGCCGCGACAAAAAATATAGCGAGCACCAAAAAAAGACGCCAATGGACAGTCTTTTCAAGAATCTTCCGTGTCATACATCGTCGTTTCCCCGCGGCAGAGCCGCGGGGAAACCTGTGAGAGTTTCTTCAAGGGTAGGCTACCTCTTAAGCTAAGAGCGGGGACTCCCCGCGGGCAATCTGCGAGAGCTTCCCGCAAGGCGGGTAACTCTCGCGTCTCTGAAGCTCCGGGGTCTCCAAAGCTTTAGCTTTGGAGTGTGGTTCGATATCGCCGCCCCTGATTATACATGAACTAAGAGGGGTTCGCGGAGGCTTAAAGTCAAATTACTTGAAGGTATCCATGTGGAATCGGCGCTCCGCAAGTTATACTACCGAGAGGATGCGGCAAAGGGTGGATTGCCAAAAATGTATGTGATATTTGATCCTATTTCAACAAAAGGAGCCTGAAGCGCCTCTTCCGAAACGGTACTCGCATTCGCGAGGAGCACTTGTGCCTGATTCTCTGCAAATGCATTCTCGATCTGGACTACATCTGTCTGAAGCGACTTGATCGCAAACTGTGCGCCGATAATTGCATTAATCAAAAGGATGTTGAGGAAAAATGCGAGAGCAGCCACACCAAGACCCGCTCCCGTAAGCCAACGGGAGCGTGGGACTGAGAATGTGGGAATGGATAGCGGAGTTCCAGGTTCAAACAATGTGAGAACTTTTGTAAGCATAGCAGCAACGAATTTAGTCAGGACAATTTCTTTACCACGCGCAGTTTTGCGCTTCTTGCTTTGGGATTTTGCTTGATTTCTTCGCGGCTGGCTGTTACCGGCTTCAGAGTGAGTACGAGAGACACCCCACGCAACTCCTGAAAAAACCGTTTTATGATTCTATCCTCCAGAGAGTGAAAACTTATGACAGCAAGCCGGCCGCCGGGTTCCAAGATCTGAAAGGCCCCACGAACGCCGGCCTCGACATAGAGCAATTCATTGT
>CAZOFN010000029.1:0-3404 GCA_964579195.1 uncultured Candidatus Saccharibacteria bacterium
ACCGACATTCCAACGCAAACAACGCGCTTCTTTCCGACGCCGTTCCTCTGGCCTCTTCAACAGCCAGTGTTTATTGACGGCATCTCGTGGGGGACGCCGTGGTTTTTTCTTTTGACGTATCTTTCGATTTTCCTTGCATTTCTCGGCATCTACCTGCAGCGCCGAAAGAAAAGCCGGGCGCCTCTTTAGCAGCGAGTGTCTCTCACTATAAAAACTTCAAACGCCCCGTACGGGGCGTTTGAAGTTGTGTCTAGGGTGTCGTTTGAATTCTTGGGATGATGTCCTCCGGCCTCAGGAACTTGGGGTTCGGCGGGACTTCACGAAAGCCCCTAATGGGCGGCGGTGCGTTGGGATCCCGCTGCTCTGGAGGCTCCTCCTCTTCCGGAACCTCGATGGCGTTGACGATAATCACGCATTCAGCCGTCTGGGTGCCGCTCGAGACGCTGACAATCGTCCCTCCCGGGTGTGGCTCCGGGAAGCGGGTATCGAAGGCATCTGTCGTTGCCGAATTCGGATTTGCATCAGGTGCCGTCCAGCGATAGGTGCCGCTGCCTCGTCCGCCGCTTGCGGTAAACCGGAGGAGGGTGTTGATAAAGGTGGAGTCGGTGGTTTGAGTGCACTCGAGTCCGGGTTCAGAGGTGATGGTGATTCGCGAAATACCCGAGAGAATATTCCCGAATGCGTCCGTGAAGCGGGCAGTAATATCAGCGGCTCCCGCAGCCAGTGCGGTAACAAGTCCTTTCGGGTTTGTAGTCGAGTTGACGCGTGCTTTTGCCGCGTCGCTCGACGACCAGGTGGCATCTATGGTCACATCCTCCGCTTCTCCTGCTCCCGTTTCACCGTCCGGGTCATATTGCGCCTCGAGTTGAACTTGGGTGTTGGCCCCGCTTGCCGAAAGATTTGCCGATGAGGGGTTCACCTGGAAACTTGGCTCGTGGACCACGGCAGTGGCACTACCGTTCAACGTTTTGGAGAATGCGGTGAAGGTGGCGCTTATGGTTGCCGAGCCTCCGATTTTTCCCGTCACTTCTCCGCGCGGCTGAGCGCTCGTGGATACGGTCGCAACCGTGGTGTTGTCGGAAGACCATGTGGAGAATGGGGCCAGATCCTCGGGCTCGTTTGGTCCGTCGCTGCCATCCGAGTCATACATGGCGGAGAGCTGGACAGCCTGGTTCCTCGTAATGTCTGAGCGCACCGGTTCGAGAGAGAGCGACGGATTGACTACGTTCACGGTACAGGTTGCCGATAGGTCAGCGCTGTTGACAGTAGCGGTGTAGGTGCCGATTTCGGTGTGACGCACGCGAATTGTTGATCCTCTACCGCTTGCGGGGACCATTATTCCGCCGGATGTAGACCACTGGTAGTCGCGAGAGTCGCCGCCGATGGCGCGGAGGAGCCCGCTCAACTGGCCAACGAGCACTTCCTGAATAACGGGTGAGCAGGCAAGCGGGGGGGCCGCAGTAACGGTTACATTACTGGTATCGGTCAAGGTGTTCCCGAGCGCATCCGTGTATGTCGCGGTAATGACGGCAGTTCCCGCATTTCGTCCCGTAAGGTTACCCAGGCCGCTTACTACTACTCGTGTGGTGTTACTTGATCGCCACGTCACATTTGCGAGCGGGAGAAACTGCGGGTCGTGTATGGCGCCAGCGCCGTCCGGGTCGTATTGCGCCTCAAGCTGGAAGTTGTTTTGTCCTGTGATTCTCCCGATGATGACGGAGTCGGGAATGATAGTAAGCGTCGGCTCGGCAACGATGACGGTTGCCTGGGCGGTGAGTGCGTTTCCAAAGTTATCGGGATACGTGGTACTGATGGTCGCGGTTCCCGCTTTGTTGCCGACTATCAGTCCATCAACCACGGTCGCAACCGTTACATCGGATGAGCTCCAATCTGAGGCACCGGTAACGTCGGCTTCGCTATCGACTCCTGGAGGATTTGGCCCATCCGAGTCATAGAGGGCGGCAAGCTGCTTTGCCTCCTTTACTGAAATGTTCGTGGTTCCACTGAAATTCGTCTCGGTAGGATCGGTAATCACGAGTGTCGGCTCAAAGACAGTGACTGTCGGGCAGGTTGCTGTTTGAGTTTGTACGCCTGACTGCACGGTAACCGACGCGGTTTTTGCGCCAGTCGCGCTGTATGCTTTTTCAACGGAGGGGGTCGTCCCGGCAAGATTGTCAGTCCCGCTCCAGCTGTAGGTGTTGATGCCGGTCCCGCCCGAGACGGTGGCGGCCCAAGTGACTGGCTGGTTCTTGGTTGCGTTCGCGGGAGGGGTCGCGACACAGGAGACGCTGAGTGGTTCTGCAGCAACGATGGTGATGGATACCGTGTCTACATTGGAAACTTTTGCGCCATTGTCGGTAATCTTCAAAACCTGGTAGGTGTAGGTGCCGGGAGCGTCGTTAAAGGTAAGTGTGCCCAGTGGAATGTTACACGCGGCAGGAGATGCGGGGTTATTTACAGTCGATGCAGGCTCGAATGTGGGAGGGTTCCCTTGATCAAGATTTGAGTTCCATTCGCATTTGCCGCCGGTCGAGACGCCATACGCGGTGTCCGTCCAGCCGTTGGGATCGGAGCTGTCGGCCGCAGAGAGATAGACAGTGGTCGGCAGTCCCTGCGTTATTACAATGGTATCGGTGAAGGTGGTATTGTCCTTTGAAATTTTTGCGTTAGCCACGGGAGCCGCATTCTCGACGCTCATCCCGGCGGTTGCGGCAAGGGTCTTGCCGGGGCTGTACGTATATAATGCGGTGATTACCGCAGATCCCGAGCTCGCGCCGGTAGCGAGCCCCTTTTGCGAAGTATTATTGACGGAAGCCACTGTTGCATTGCTGGATGACCAGCTTGCGGTCGTCGTGAGGTCCTGCTCGGGAGAGGCTCCACTCGGCCCGTCGGGGTCAAACAAGGCGGCGAACTGCGTTGTGCCGCCGATGGCGACCTGGCTTGTGGCAGGAGTGACGACAAGTGTCGGCTCGGCAACCGTAACGTCGGCAGTGGCATTTATCGTGTTTCCAAACCCGTCGCTGTAAATCGCAGTAACAACGACTGTCCCCGGCGATACTGCCGTGACGGTTCCCTTCGCAGTGGTGTTGTTTACCGAGACGATGTCTGGATTGCTTGAGGACCATGCGGCATCGTTCGTTACGTTTTGTTGAAGTGCGGTCCCGCTTGGTCCGTCGGAATCAAAGAGAGCTTCGAGCGTTCTTGTCCCTCCAATGGCGAGCTGGCTTGTCGCGGGGGTAATGACCAGTGTCGGCTGCCGGACGGCGATGCCCTCTGCCAGGCCCGAGCATTGGGAAGCCGTCACCGTTTGCGTGCCGGAGGTGATGGTGACTTGGCCTGTTTTTTGCCCCGCGGTCGCGTATGATTTTGTCGTCGTGGTGGCAGTGCCGGTAAGCCCGTCGGTG
>CAZOFN010000029.1:3504-8922 GCA_964579195.1 uncultured Candidatus Saccharibacteria bacterium
CCGGTCCACGAGAAGGTGTAGCTTCCCGTGCCGCCGGTGGGATTTGCCGTCCAGGCTACGTTTTGCCCAATGACGGCATTCGTGGGGGAGACAGAGCACGTTGCAAGCAGCTCATTGCCGATGGTGATGGCGACCGAATCACTTGCCGATCCGCCGGCGTTGGCGCAGGTGAGCGTGTAAGTGGCGTTACTGGAAAGCGGTCCTGTTGACTGGCCGGTGGTATTCGAGGTTCCCGTCCAGTTACCCGGTGTTACCGTACAGGTGTCGGCGTTCGTCGAGGTCCAGGTAAGCGTTGCCGACTGGCCAAATTCAACGCTCGCGGCATTCAGCCCATTCGCTTTGATGTCGGCAGATACCGGAAGCCACGCGACGCTCACCGAGCCGCTTGCCCCGCCGGTTTGCGTGCCCGAGGTCACGGTGACTGAGGCGTCTTTTGCCCCGCCGCTCGTATAGGTTTTGGTGATTGATTGCGTTGTTCCCGAAAGCCCGTCGGTGCCGGTCCACGAGAAGGTGTAGCTTCCCGTGCCGCCGGTGGGATTTGCCGTCCAGGTCACCAAATCTCCCACTGAGGGGTTGGTTGGCGAGGGAGTAACGGTCACGCCGAGACCCTGGTTTACCACGAGACTCGCGGCGGCGGCCGATGACTGGATGCCGGAGGTTACCGTTACCGAGGCGTTCTTTGTTCCCTGGCTGGTATAAGCTTTTGTGACGGACTCTGTGGTGCCGGCGAGATCATCCGTACCCGACCATGAATAGTTATATGTCCCGTTCCCTCCGGAAGCATTGGCAGTCCAGGTTACGGTTTGATTCGGGTCAACGGGGCTCTCCGGGACGAACGAGATACTCACCGCGAGCGGCGCATTGCCGTTAATGATGACGCTGTCGGATACGGTGCCGGCAAAGTTCGTGCAGGAGAGTATGAATGTATTTGAAGTTCCGGGCTGGACGCTGACGGTTTCCGGCCCCGAGAAACCTTTTGACCCGGACCATGCACCGGAGGCGGCGCACGAAGTTGGGTTATTCGTTACCGTCCAGTCGAGTATGATGGGCTCGAAGTCAACATTCAGCGGCCCGTCCGAGTTGTTGGCCTTGATGTCAACCCCCGGCGGCTGACATTGCGGTGTAGTAAACGTGCCGGCGGCAATCAAGTGCCCCTCCCCATTGGCGTATGTTAATGAGTCGGTCCGCGTCGCTATACACTCGCCGCCGGGACCGGGGCATTGTGTTTTTGGGTCCGGGATACACAAGGGAGCGGTCTCCGTGCACACTGTTTTTGTTGCGGTCCGATAGCGGGCCTCGATGGAGATTTCCGCGTTGTTGGTTGCAGGATGCCAGGTCGTGCTGCCGGTGCACGGGAGATTGTCAACGGCAACCTGGCCGGTTGCGGGAATATAAATGTATACCGACTGGCAAGAGACGCCGTCGGTGTTTCCACCGTCGGTCCAGCTAAGCGGCACCGCGGGCGCGCCGCTTTGGCAGGTGATGTTATTCGTATCGACGTTTCCGGAGCCGCAGGCGGGAACCGCAAACCCTGCTCCGGCACGCTGTGTCCATAGAGTTTCAGCATTTTCCGAATATCCGGTAATTCCAAAGACGCTTCCGGCTACCAATGCGCCGGCGGTAACAATAAGACCCGCGATGAGAAGTTGTCGTGCCATGACCTCCTTCTATTCTATATGTCAAGTGTACGTTCTCCCACGACTGGTTGTCCACATTGAGCCGGCTCTTCCCCTACCGCCAGGTTCCTTCGAGAGACAAGCGCTGGATTTCTTCGATGTCTTTTTGGCTATGGGACTCAGCTAGCGACCAAAAATCAGCGAGGATGGTTTTCGCCTCATCGGGGAAGGTAAAACGCGGATGTGTTTCCAGCCGCCACACGCTTTGGTTCCACGGCGCATACAGTATTGATGCATAATGGCGCGTGATGACGGGGAAAATAGGGCGAGGCGCCGTATCTGCCAATGATGCGAGTTTTCCGTAGAGCGCTATCTCCATCGGGAGGCGCGCCATGACTGACGCGAGATTGCCGCTTTGGCTTTTCCAGACGCGGATGCGGCTTTGTGCGGCTTCCCGCCAATCGCGGTCAGTGCTTCCGCTCGTCGTTTCCTCCAATGCGCTGATGTATGTTTCAACGTCGGACTCGGCAACGTTCCCGCCTGCCAGTTTTGACTCTGCGGCGCGAAGATTTGACGCCAGGCGTTCGGAGAGAGAAGAAGTAATGTGCGAGAGAGGACGCGCTTGAATTTCTTTCTGAAGATACTGCATGGTCGCAAGGCGCGGATAGTAGTCGAGATCGGGACACATGTACCAGTTCGTTTCCGTCTGCCAGGCATGCGAAAACCTGCCCAAGAGGAGCGAGTCTTCCGGAAGCCGCGAGTCGGTTTTCAGGGCGCGGAAGTATGTGTTCGTTGCAAGTTTTGGCGAAAAGACCGTTGCATCACTCCAGTGCCGGTTCCAGGAGTAAAATGCATTTTTATCGTTCGGAAAGCATGGCGAGCTTACCGTATATTGCTCCGTTTCGGAGCCTTCGGCCTTTAGTATCTCTTTTGTCGCATGGATATACGACTCGGGGAGAAGTCGCGCTTCCTCGTTGCCGATGTCACTTCCTTCTTCCAGAAACCTTTCCGCCTTTTGGGAAACGGTGCGGCATTGCCGCTCACTCCATAAACAGCTGCGGCGTTTCGAGAGTTCTTCGGCAAGTTTCTCCCCGTTTTTTGCAATGAGTTCGAAAGCCTTGTCTGTAGCCTCCATATCAGATGCAATGCCAGGCAGGAATGCGAATTTCGTACCAGCTTCTTCAAAGTCGCGAGCTTCGACGCGAGCTAGAGCAAAGGTGTTTCGGGTCTTCTTGATGTCGCTCCGGTATCTCTGCAGTGTGCGCGCTTCGGCAAGGTACAGGCTGAGAGCGTTTCCCCATGACGGATAATTGAAAAATGCTTCTCGTCGCTCCTGAAGTCGGGCGAGCGTTGACCAAAACGCTTCGGGGTACATCGGGGCGTACTGGAGCGCTTTGAGCGACTGGTTTGCCTCCCGTATCATGGCAGAGGCTCGTCGCAACTCTTCGGGTGCGGCACCGGGGAAGTCAAACAGCGGGTTTGTTTTTTCAAGGTTGAGGAACGCCGTAATGTAGCTCGGCGTGGCCTGCCAGAGCACTCCGAGCAGTATAAGAACGGCAAGTCCTCCGGCGGCAAGCGCGTTCTTTGTGGATAAGGAAGTAGCCAATCGCTTCTGCATATCTATATAATTATGGTATGGAAATGCGGCTTTCGAAACAGCCGATTTTGATAGTACTCCTCGGGGGGTTGATTTTTGTTTTTAGTATACTTATACAGTCTTCTCAAAAACTGGTGTCTCTTTTCTCGCCGAAAGCGTCAAACATTCAATCACGGGGAGTTGTTCCCGGTCTCTGCCCCGCCCAAAACGCTGAGGTAAAAAATCCCCGCCCGTCGCTTTTTATCGGCTGCGGCATTGTTGAATGAGGGAACTCATTTCTGCGGATACATTTGAGAAGTTTAAAGCGATGGTGAGCCGAGTGGCGGAGAGCCCTCGGTCGAATTTTTATAAGGAGAAGTTTCGCGAGGCACGTTTCCATTTTAATGATTTAAGAGTGCCTGACGACATTCTTAAGGTGCCTCTTCTTTCGCGGGAGGAGCTCTCTCGCACCACTCCATTTGAACGTCTTTATGTTGATTTAGATAAAGTTAAGTACGTTCGCTATACTTCGGGAACTTCCGGTTCTCACGCAATGCTTTTATTGAAGTCGGAACAGAGGTACCGCATTCCCGGTAAGCGCCCCCTTATACTGTTCTCAAGTAATCAGCTCGACGTGCATTATGCTCAAGCCCCGCGAGCCGCTGCTTGGCCTTATTTTCCACCCTTGATTCATGCCGCACAAAATATGGCTATTACCGCCGTTCTGGCTGAGGCGTACGGCGTCGATGCGATTGTAGGTTTTCCTTCACGCATGGTCGAATTCGCAAAAAGCATGTCGGAGGTTGGGAGGGGGAGAGTCGAGAGTCTGTTCATCTTGGGGGAGCGTTTTACTCAAAGTCTCGCACAAGTTCTGCATGACAACTTTCCGCGGGCCATACTTGATCCGCGTTACGGTATGTCGGAGGTCGGTTTGCCAGGTTATCAATGCGATGAATTGCGCCAACAGGGAAAGGGAGTCTATCATTGTGACCTGGATTATTTGTTAGAGATTACCGAGCCAGAAACAGGTCATTGGATGCAGAGTGGCCAGGAGGGAGAGATCGTTGTGACAGAGCTCTATGAGTCGCCGCATCAGGTTATTCGTTACCGTACCGGCGATGCGGGCCGCATCACGAGCGCCGCATGCTCATGCGGTGCACCCTTTACTTTCGAGGTTACGGGGAGAGCTGACTTTGACATCGTGAAGATCGGCGGCGGTGTGCTTCGTACCGATGAAATTGAGCGGGTAATTGGCAGGTTTTCAGATCGAATCCTCCCCGACTTTCGCGGAACGGTGGAGCTCTGTGATGGAAAGGTATTTTTTTACTTGAACATAATTCCGCGATCTCCCGATTTTTACCATCCAGTCGCGCTACAAGCTTTGAGAGAAGCTATTGCGGAGCACTTATTCCTGACGCCCTCAAAAACACTGAAGGACTTTCTGGCAGAAGAACGGTTTACCGATTTTGTCCTCCAATTGGTAGCGGAATTTCCCAAAGAAACAAAGGCTCAGCGGCTTCGCTTCATCAGTCAATAGTCAATCCTAGGGGGACACTTTGCTGCGCGATAGATTTTCTTCGATGGTTTCCCTGAAACTCTTTAGCCCGTCTTCGGCTGTTTTTTTGTCATTACCGGGGTAGGCGCGCGCCCAGTCGTTCTCAGTCAAGCCGGCGGCAAGTTTTTTCGCTTCCTCGAATGAGTGTGCGGCTTTGGCGTTTTCACCGCGATTTAACTCGGCGACGCCAAGCGAGTTCCAAAGCCAGGGATTCTTTGTCCCCTCCGGCACGGTATGGAAAGCTTGGCGAATGACGTCTTCCGCGTCCCGGTAGTTATTCCGCAGCGTGAGAATCCACGCAAGATCGTTGTATCCCGCCCACTCCCGCGGCGCCCATTTGATGAACTCCCGAAAGTCGGTTTCGGCCTTTCCGAGGTCGGTGCGATAGCCGTAGATCAGGCCCCGCACGTAGTATGCGCGGAAGTTTTCGCTGTAAAGTTTTTGCTCGGTGTTGATTTCATCGAGCGCCTCATCATACTTCCCCTCCGCAAAATAGATGCGCGCGAGCTGGTAGTGTCCCCATTGCAGCGTTGGGTCAAGGCGGGTGGCCTTTTCATATGCCCGCGCTGCGTTTTTTAAATTATATGCTCCACCGTTGAAGTAATAATTGCCGAGTTCGGCAAGAAAAGCAGCATCGCTTTGCGCAAGAAATATCGCGACAGATCCCATGC
>CAZOFN010000030.1:0-8901 GCA_964579195.1 uncultured Candidatus Saccharibacteria bacterium
ATGCTCCAGCTTTTAAACCAGGAGAAGGTAAACATTATTAGCCTCGAAGATCCCATTGAGTACTACATCGAGGGCCTCAATCAGTCTCAGATTCGTCCTGAGATCGGTTATGACTTCGCGACCGGCCTTCGGAACATTCTGCGCCAGGACCCGGACATCATCATGGTTGGCGAGATTCGCGACAAGGAGACAGCGCAGCTTGCCGTGCAAGCAGCTCTCACCGGGCACCTTGTCCTTTCTACGCTTCACACGAATAACGCAGTCGGTGTGGTGCCGCGCTTGATTGACATGGGCGTGGATCCGTTCTTGATCCCTTCAACGCTTATTCTTGCAGTAGCCCAACGCCTCGTGCGAAAACTTTGTCCCGACTCGCGAAAGTCGGTCACCTCGGGGCCAATTCTCCAGATCGTTGATGACGAGGCGCGGAAGATGCCGAAGCAAGTCGCAACTGAAATTGAGACACGGCGTCCGTTCTCCGTATACCAGGGACAAGTTTCCCCTGCGTGTCCGAAGGGGACATCCGGTCGCATTGGTGTCTTTGAGACGCTTGCCATGACGCCGGAGCTTGAGCAAATCATTGCCGATGGCGCGACAGAGTTGAAAATCGTGGAAGAGGCAAAACGTCAGGGGATGCTTTCTCTTCGACAGGATGGCATTCTCAAAGTTCTCGATGGTATCATAGGTATTGAAGAACTGATGGAAGTCACGTAAACGCAGAATCAAGAATCGTGAATCAAGAATCAAGGATAGGAGTCATTCAAGAAAGGGTTATATTTTCCCCTTGATTCATAATTCTTACTTTTTGATTCTTTTGTATGGCGAAGGTGCTGATTGTAGACGACGATCCCTATATTGCAGAAATGTACCTGATTAAGTTCAAAGAGGCGGGTTTTGAGGTGACGAGCGCTGCCAACGGACGCCAGGCATTGGAGGAGATGCAGACATTTCGTCCCGACGTCGTACTGCTTGATATCATTATGCCGATTTACGACGGGTACGAGGTTTTGAAGCGCATGAAGGAACGCGGAGATTTAGCCCGAATAAAGGTCATTATTCTTTCGAATCTTGGTCAGAAGGAGGATATCGAGAAAGGGCTCGCGCTGGGTGCTGTTGACTATGTAATCAAGGCGCATTTCACGCCGAGTGAAGTTGTAGAGAAAGTAAAATCCGTCCTTAATTCTTGATTCATACTTTATAATTCGGGGAAATGGCGAACTACAAGCAAGAATTGCATGACTTGCTCTCAACGGTCATGAAGGAAAATGCCTCCGATTTGCACATTTCGGTTGGCCGTCATCCGGTGATTCGCGTAGATGGAGGACTTGTACCTCTTTTGAAAAAGGAAGTCATTACCGGAGAAACTTCAGAGGGCTTGATCCAGGCGCTGACTAATTCTCAGCAGTATGCGGTTTTTCAGTCACAGCATGAACTGGACTTTTCGTATGACTACGACGGCAAAGCAAGATTTCGCGTCAACATTTTCCGCCAAAAGGGATTTTCCGGTGCTGCACTCCGCCTGGTCCCTTCGAGGATTCGGACATTCACCGAGCTGAACCTCCCGCCAATCCTTGAAGAATTCTGCCGCCGCCCGCAGGGGTTTTTTCTTGTCGTGGGACCAACCGGCCATGGGAAGACGACAACTCTGGCTGCCATGATCGACTACATCAACCGCACGCGGAATGACCACATCATCACCATAGAGGATCCCATCGAGTACATTTTCGCCTCTCAAACGGCCATTGTTGACCAGCGTGAAGTCGGACTCGATACGACATCGTTTTCTCGCGCCCTCCGCTCGATGTTTCGTGAAGATGTGGATGTAGCAATGATTGGTGAAATGCGCGACGCGGAAACCATATCCGCAGCCGTGACTGCGGCAGAAACCGGACATTTGATATTCTCAACATTGCATACCAACAACGCCGCCCAAACCATTGACCGCGTCATTGACTCATTTGAGGCATCTCAGCAGTCTCAAATCAGAGCCCAGCTTTCTTCCTCGCTGATTGGCATCATCTCCCAGCGCCTTGTGCCGCGGGTAAACGGAGGATTAGTGCCTGCCGTTGAAGTAATGATTGCGAATCCCGCGATTAGGAACCTCATTCGTGAGAACAAGGTACATGAGATTGATCTCGTCATTGAAACGAGTTCAGATGAGGGTATGGTCTCGCTGAACCGGGCGCTCGTGGAGCTTGTGCGGAAGGGCGAAATTACCGTGGAGAATGCAGCCAGCTTTTCCATGAATCCTTCCGAACTCTCACTGCTCCTGAAACGATAGAATCGAGAAACATGAATCAAAAATCAAGAAACGAAAAGCGGGTGTCGTTAGCTTTAGTTCATAATTCTTAATTCCTGATTCTCCCCATATGGCAACATTTCGGTATCAGGCAAAAACACGGGAAGGTGAGCCGCGCGAGGGCAATGTGGAGGCTCCCACCATGGAGGCGGCTATTGATATTCTGCAGAAAAATAGCCTTATCATCCTCGGTGTTGACCCGCTTTCGATCACCGGAAGCGTTTTGCCGAAAGGGACGTTTCGATTGTTCAACCGGGTAAAGCAAAAGGATACGGTATTGCTTTCCCGCCAGCTTGCGACGCTTTTTGAGGCAAAGGTCCCCGTGATTCAGGCGTTAAAAACTCTGGTCAATGAGTCTACCAGCCTGCCGTTAAAGGAAGCGATGGCGGCGATTCTCGACGAAGTCAACGGAGGTTCGTCCCTGTCTGCAGCCATGGGGAAGCAATCTCACATTTTCTCATCGTTTTACGTCAACATGGTCCGCTCGGGGGAGGAGTCCGGGAAGCTGCAAGAGGTCTTTATTTACCTTGCCGACTACATGGAGCGCTCATTTGTGCTCTCCTCGAAGGCAAAAAATGCCCTCATTTATCCTGCATTCGTCTTCACCTCGTTCATCGGAGTGGTGATAGTAATGCTGGTGATTGTGATTCCGAAGCTTACTTCTATTTTCACTGAAACCGGCCAGGAGGTGCCGTTTTATACAAAAATTGTGATTAATACTTCGCTCTATTTGCGCTCGTATGGCTGGGTGGTTGCTCTCGCGCTTATCGCGGGGGGCATCTTCCTCTGGCGTTTTCGGAAGACTCCCCATGGGCGGGCCGTTTTTGATGAAATTCAGCTGAATGTGCCTATCTTTGGGGACCTTTACCGGAAGATTTGTCTCACCCGTTTTACCGACAATCTCGGGACGCTTATTGTCTCAGGACTTCCCATTTTGCGCGCGCTCCAGATTACCTCCGAGATTGTCGGCAACCGTGTCTATGAGGATGCCATCGTGAAGGCGGCGGCATCGGTGCGGGCGGGGAATACCATTGCCAACGCTTTCGAGGGCTCAAAATATATTCCCCCGCTCGTAACCCAGATGATCCATATTGGTGAGGAGGCCGGTCGGCTCGACTCAATTCTCCGGAACATCGCCAAGTTCTATCAGCGGGACGTGGACAGCATGCTGGATAATATCGTGGCGCACATTCAACCCGCCCTTATTATCTTCCTCGGTGTTGCCATCGGAGGCCTCGTCGCCTCAATCCTCGTACCGCTCTACAACCTCTCGTCTGCCTTTTAGGCCCGGCACTAATACACAAATGCGCACGAATTACACGAATAAGAAATTAATTTATCCTGAACTTTCCTATGCCATTACCGGCCTTATGTTCGGGATACATAATTTGCTAGGCAGATTCGAAAAAGAAAGAACGTATTCAGTCGCTTTTGAGAGAGCACTGCGGAATAAAGACTTGTCGTTTACAAAGGAGTCAAGAATCGGTGATGATCTGGCTGTATATCAGCCCGATTTTATTATTGATAATAAGATCATAGTGGAAATTAAAGCAAAGCAGTTTGTCATGAAAGAAGATTACGCTCAAATCCTTAGGTATTTGCGCTTTACGAATAAAAAATTGGGTCTCCTCGTAAACTTTCGGAATAGATTCTTAAAACCGAAACGGATAGCGAATTAGTATCATTCGTGAAAATTGGTGTATTGGTGTCCTTGTTAGGTTATCCACACGGCCCCTCGCCCATGTCAACAGTGTCCGTTATACTGTAGGGTAGAGTTCGCCAGAAGTTGCTATGGGACGTCTGTCTTTGAGTTCAAGAGCAAGAAAGAGCGGGTTTACCCTCGTTGAATTGCTGGTTGTGATTGCCATTATCGGGGTTTTGGCCTCGGTGGTGCTCGCTTCGTTAAACAGCGCCCGGAAAAAATCCCGTGACGCCCGCCGGGTAGCTGACTTGAAGCAGTTGCAGTTGGCACTGGAACTGTACTTTGACTCAAATGGGAACACCTACCCCGACACGGTGGCAGCACTGGTCCCCCAGTACCTTCCCGTTGAACCGAGAGACCCCCTCGGAAACACGGTGAGTTATGTATATACGAAATGCACCGCTACCTCGTATCATCTCGGGGCTTCGCTGGAAGAGGGGACTAACCCATCGCTCGACACCGACCGCGATATCGGCCTCCTCTGTACGGGAGACCCGATTCCGAGCCCGCCGGTCCCGCCGGATGACCCTGATAACATCAGGTGTTCGGACAGTGATCCCGCCAATCCCGGCTATTGCTATGATTTAACTCCATAAACGTAAAAACATTATTAACTAAATACTTATGTTTACTTATTTTAAGAAAAAAGTCCGAGGGTTCACCTTGATCGAGCTCTTGGTAGTTATTGCGATTATCGGGGTCCTGGCTTCGGTAGTCTTGGCCTCACTCAACACGGCACGGAGAAAGGGTCGTGATGCTCGCCGTGTCTCCGACATCAAATCATTGCAAACAGCCCTTGAGCTCTACTTTGACGCGAATGGAGAGTATCCCGACGCCTTGGCGAGCCTTGCAACCTCATATATCCAGGTGGTTCCCACAGACCCGAATGGTGGGGCGTATGACTACGATAATCTCGCCGCGGGAGGGGCCGGATGCTCGGTGGGGACGGGGGTTTGCATAACATATCACATGGGTGCGAACCTCGAGGATAACGGCAGTCCGGCTTTGGACGGTGATGCCGATGGGTGTACTACAGCTGGCACTGGGTGTGTTGTCGTTCTCTCGGGAACAACGCTCTCGGGCATTGACGGCGGGGGTGCCACCGGAAATGACTGTGTGGGCAGCGGGACGAGCGTATACTGCTTCGATGTGACGCCGGGAGCATAAGTATCGAATTGAGGAAATCGCCCCGACATGCGTCGGGGCGATTTCGTTTATCCGCCGGCATGATAGAGTAGAATCAATGCCGTTTCTCGTTATTTTTTTATTTCTCTTGGGGACTGCATTAGGTAGCTTTCTCAATGTCTCTGCCATTCGGTTTCTCTCCGGCGAGTCGTTTGTCTCTGGACGATCGCGTTGCCCGGCATGCGCTAGGACTCTTTCCTGGTTTGAACTGATTCCCATCGCTTCATTTTTCTACCTCTCGCGGCGCTGCCGGACCTGCCATGTTCCCATCAGTATCCGATATTTGCTTGTCGAAGTCGGCATGGGAGCCGCGACAACGGCGCTCGGGCTCGCTGTTTTCCGCGGAACGCTTTTCTCTCCGTTCGACGGGCTTCTTCTGGTCTCCGGTCCGGCATCTCTGGTTTTTCTCTTCTTTCTCCATCTTCTGGTTGTCGCTTCTGCGTTTTTTGTCATGCTGGTTGATTTTGATTCGCAAACCATTCCGGTTTTTGTAACACGTGCGCTCTCGATTCTCGGCCTTTTGCTTCTCTTTATCCAGGCGGTTTGGCTGGGGGATAAAGGCGCATGGTGGGTAATGCTTGCCGCGTTTTCATTGGGTTCCTTTTTCTTTTTGATTTGGGCTATAACCCGCGGAGCTGGCATGGGGCTGGGGGATGGAGAGCTTGCCTTCGCATTGTCGCTCTATCTTCCGCCGCTTGGCGCCGCGGGACTTCTCCTTTTTTCCTTCTGGATAGGCGCTCTCTGGAGCATCGGGCTTTTGGCCTTTTCCCGATACAGCTTGAAAAGCCGCATCCCCTTCGGCCCCTTCATCGTGCTTGGCTTTTACGGTGTGCTCTTTCTGGGGAAGCTCGCTCTTCCCTATATACTCCCGCTGTAATCAATGTCAGCTTCATCCACAGGCATATCTCGAGGGATTCAAGAAGAGGCGTAGAATGAATATATCGCTGTGCGAAATCGGGCATACCTCGATTCACAAATGAACATGTGGCAGAGGCACCAGACTTGGTATTGGGTGGTCTTTTTGGTATTTGCGGTCGCAGCCCTTATCCTTCTCTTATTCGTCAACCTTCAGTTTGAGCGTGACTTCCGTGATTCGCAAAGTACTCCTTTGGCAGTGTCGAAGGAGCAGGCGGTGATTATCCGTGTATTGATTGACTTTGGGGGCAATATGCGTGCTTTCGAAGGTGAGGCAGAAAAGGATATGACGCTTCAGCGGGCGCTGGAAAACATTGCCGATGTAGGCGGGCTGGAACTCCGCATCATGGATGGGAAACTTGTCTCGCTCGGTGGAAAAGCTTCCGGCAAGAGTGGCCGCTGGAGCATTTACGCAAATGACGGTCTCGTATCGGATATGTCGCGGATGCTAAAAGGGGGCGACCGCATTGCCGTGCGCTACGAATAGCTTGAATCAGGAAGCATGAATCAGGAATCATGAAAAGTTTTTTTTATTTTTTGCCCCGAAGGACGTCGTCCGAGTTTCAAGTTTCAAGTTTCAGGATTAAGAATTCAAAGTCGGGAGGTTTTACCATGATTGAAATAGTGATCATGCTCTCGATTCTCACGTTTATTTCGGCGATTTTACTCACTTCGATTCCTGGATTTAACGAAGACGCAGCCGTTGTGCGGGCACAGCAGGAGCTGGCGTTGAACTTTCGCCGTATTCAAAACATTGCATTCGCCGTTGCTCAGATTACTCTGTCCGACGGGAGCCAGATTGCCCCGAGCCGTATCGGCCTTCATTTTGATATCGCCACGCCTGACAGTTACTTTTCATTTATTGACTCGGATGCCGATGGGATTTACACCGAGCCGCCGGCGGATCAGAGTAAACCCGACAGAAAACTTGATACATTTACGTTTCAGCGCGGCATACAGTTCGATCCCGGTGGAGCGTTTTACAACCAGTCAGGCGGCGTTGAATCAATAGTGAACGTGGTTTTTGCGGCTCCCGAGGCCAAAGCTTCTATTTTTCGACAGGATACACTTGGAGGTGGCCCCCATGATATTGGGGGTTCGCTCTGCCTTGATTTGAAAACCCCGAGCTTAGACCTGAGGAAGGCAATTCGTGCGTGGACTTCAGGTCAAATTGCGGTTGAGGACGGCTGCCTGTAAACAAGGACACTAATACACGAATTCCACGAATGTCACGAATACTTTGCATAGCTCAAATGAAAGAGTGTATTGACGGATTTGTTCGTGCAATGCGTGATCATTTGTGTATTCGTGTCCAAGTTGGGTTTACGCTATTGGAGACCATAATCGCACTGGGTGTGATTTTAGGCGGCATTGTCGGCCCGTATACGCTCGCGACCCGCGGCGTTATTTCCTCGAGTACCGCCAAAGATAAACTGATCGCATTGAACCTCTCCCAGGAGGGAATTGAGCTGGTCCGGCATCTCCGTGAAAATAACATTCTTGAGGGCCAGCCCTGGCACAAGGGTATCTCAAAAAATGACGGAGGGGGCGGACCTGATTGCGAAGCGGGATATCAAATCAGCGCGATAGATGAGGATGGCAATCTGGGGGAGCTGGAATGCTATCGAGACCTGCCCATGTACTACTATGGCAATACCGGCTTGAACCTGCCCTTGTACGTCCATAGCAATCAGATGTATGGAATTCTTGGGAAAGAGACTGTTTACAAGCGAAGAGTTGAGGTTATGCATCCCATTCCGGCGTCGAGCGATTACTATACGCCCGGCGTGCCGCCTTCTGACCAGATGCTCATACGGGTTACCGTAGAATGGCAGACTCGTTCTTTTACGCAAAGCATTGCTCTGGAGGAAGTAATGTTTGATTGGGAATAACTTAGCGACAAGCGACATGCGACAAGCAATAAGGAAAAAAATAGCGACATGCGACATGCGACATGCGACAAGGGGAGAGAGCCATATCCCATGTCCCATGTACCATGTCGCTCATGGGGGGTTTACTCTGTTAGAGATGTTAGTGTCCATTGGTATTTTTTCCGTGCTGATTGTCTCATCAATTGCCGTGATTCTTTCCATCGGCTCAGCGCAGACCAAGACCTCGAACGTCCAGAACATTCAAGACAACATGCGCTACACCATGGAGCTTATGTCCCGCGAGATGCGGCAGGGGAAAAACTATCAGCCATTTCTTTGTGTTGGGGACGTCTGCGAAAAGATAAAATTTACCAAATTTGAGGATGAACCGGACCCAGGCGATGATGAGGTGCCGGTTTGGTACTGTTCTGTAGTGAATGACGGCGTCGGGGAAATCCGCCGCTGGAAGCAGGAAACTGATGAGTGCCAGACATCGGAGAACGCCGAGGTCCTGACCGGCAGAGAGGTGGACATCAGGCGGCTTTACTTTGTAGTGGTGGGGGATGATGCGGAAAGCTGCATCCAGCCGCGCGTAACGATTCTCTTGGAGGGCAGGTCTGAGGATGCAAAAACAGAATTGGAGTCTGAGTTTCACCTCCAGACAACGGTAACACAGCGGATTCGAAAGATAGTTGATCCACAAGAATGCGAAGATTGATATGAAGCAATCACATGCCAGATATAACCGAGGGATTACGCTGCTTCTTGTGATTCTCGTCATGTCCGGCCTCATGACAGTGAGTATCGGAATTTTTAACGTTTCTTTTGCAGAGTTGCGAATTTCCGGCGAACTGACAAGCTCGTTTCGGGCTTTCTACGCGGCTGATAGACTCTTTGAGTATGCCTTGCGCCGCGACCGTGGTAATGATGGC
>CAZOFN010000031.1:0-8490 GCA_964579195.1 uncultured Candidatus Saccharibacteria bacterium
GGAGTCTCCTTTTTCGCTAACGAGTCCGAGACTTCTCGCAACCACTATGGCGCGGACCATATATTCCGTCAATAAAAAACAGCCCAAGAAACGCCTTTTCTCTGAAAGAAAATAAAAAGCCGCCCCCGGTCGGTCTTTTGTTGCGACTGGCCTATGTACCGCAGAGAAAAGCTTGACAGAGGGTTTGGCGGAGAGTATTGTTTAAGTACTTATGCAAGTGTTTAAGTAGTTATGCTGACACAGGAACAGCGCACCGCTATTAAAAAAGATATTTCGACTGAGTGTAGTCGATTGCCGATTATTCTGAAGGCTTTGGGTGTTCCCGGCAGGTTTTGCATCTTTACGCTCCTCAAGGAGTTCCACGATATCTGCGTGACGGATGTCGCCGCTATCCTCGACATCACCGTCCCGGCGGCTTCCCAACAGCTGCGAGTGCTTGAACGGGTCGGGCTCGTGCGGAAGGAGCGGATGGGACAGATGATTTGCTATGAGGTGAGAGATGATGACTCCCTCGTCAGATCGCTGTGCAAATTATTTTCGTAAAAAGTCGTTACATAACATTAAAAATAAACCACATGCCTAAAGTCACTATCTACACGACGCCAACCTGTATGTATTGCAAGGCAACGAAGGCGTTCTTTGCGGAGCATAATGTCGCCTACGAGGAGAAGGACGTTTCAGCGGACGCGAAAGCCCGGGACGAAATGATCGCGAAGTCTCATCAAATGGGCGTTCCGGTAATTGAGGTCGACGGAAAACTTATTACTGGCTTTGACAAGCCCGCGCTCGCAGCGGCGCTTGGAATCAAGTAGCATGTACGATCTTGCCATTGTCGGCTCCGGCGCGGCGGGACTCTCCGCCGCCATTTATGCGGGCCGCTATCGATTGAAAACTGCAATCTTTGCGGGAGAATTCGGCGGCGAAACGGCCAAAGCTGGCGCGATTGAGAATTACCCCGGATTTAAGTCTATAGACGGGTATGAGCTGATGGAAAAGATGCGCGAGCAAGCCAAGGCCCTCGGTACAGAATTTATCGATGAAAAGGCTGCAGGCGTAAAACGCGAGGAGCATTGCTTCGAGATATCAGCCGGAGGAAAGCAGTATCAAGCAAATGCCACTATTTTTGCTGTCGGCGCAGAACGGCTGCACCTTGGCCTTCCCAATGAAAAAGAGCTTACCGGACGCGGTGTGCATTATTGCGTTACGTGCGATGGTCCGGTGTATGGAGGCAAAACCATCGCCATGGTGGGAGGCGGCGATGCCTCGGTGAAAGGAGCCAATCTTGCCGCCGAATACGCAAAAAAGATCTATCTCCTCGTTCGCGGCAAAGAAATTACCGCCGAAGCTATCAACTTGGAGCACTTGAAGAAACTCGGCGATAAGGTGGAGGTACTTCTTGAAACTGAGGTCAAGGAACTTGTTGGGAAGGATACATTGGAGAAAATTGTGCTTTCGAAGTCCTATCGAGGTTCAACCGATCTCGTAGCTGATGGACTGTTTGTTGAAATCGGCGCAGTTCCCAATGTCGAGTTAGCAATATCGCTGGGCGTCGAATTGGACGAGAAAGGATATATAAAGGCCGATTCGATGATGCGGACGAACGTGGACGGCGTGTTTGCGGCTGGAGACACAGTGAATCACTTCGGATCATTCAAGCAGGATATTACCGCCGCCGCTATGGGCGCGGTCGCCGCAACTTCCGCGTACGAAGACCACAAAATCCATGGCGAGCTTTGCTTGCTGCACGCGCAGCCGAGTCCCAACCGCCCAAAAGTTCATGCCGGGTAAAGTTCTGACAATCGTATCTCTGGTTTTTATTGCTCTCACTGGTATTTTTACCTGGCAGCGATTTTCCCGCGATGATTTCAATCTCCCTAAGAGCGGGGAGACAACGAAGGAAACGGTCACCATTCAAAGCGGCATGGACGGCGAAATAGAAAAAGAAATTACGGTAACAGGCGGCATAAAGCACAGCGTGCCGCTCGATGAGATTCTCTCCGGCGGCCCGCCCAAAGACGGGATTCCTCCGATTGACCAGCCCAAGTTCGTTTCTGTTCAAGAAGCCTCAAAACAGCTATCGGATGCCGAGCCAGGGCTTGCTCTTGAAATAGACAACGTCAGCCGCTTTTATCCGTTTCAAATTTTGGTCTGGCACGAAATCGTAAACGACTCCATAAACGGAAAACGAGTGCTCGTCACCTACTGCCCGCTCTGTTTGTCGGGAATCGTTTTTGACCCCGCAGTGAAGGGAGAGCGTGTTGAGTTCGGAACTTCAGGGAAGCTTTGGAACTCCAACTTAGTGATGTATGACCGGAAGACCAATTCATTGTGGTCGCAAATCTTAGGTGAGGCGATCGTGGGCGAGATGACGGGAACGAAACTCGCCGTTTTGTCGTCTGATCAAGTTCGCTTTGGTGAATGGAAGAGGTTGCACCCCAATGGCCAAGTTCTCTCGCGCGACACGGGCGCCACGCGGTTTTACGGACAGGACCCCTATGGAAACTACTACACTACGCCAGGCACCTTTTTCCCGGTCGGTAAGGAGGATGGCCGGCTGGGAGAAAAAGAATTTGTCCTGGGGATAGTAATAAATGGCAAAGCCAAAGCCTACTGGCCACCGGCAATCAAGAAGGCGAGAACGGTCGAGGATAATTTTGAAGGCAAAACGATCGTGGCTCGGTACGAAAAAGAAATTGATGCGGTTCGCTTGTTTGAGAAGAAGCCAGATGGGACGCTCGAGCGCATCAATCCATTCAGCGCTTTCTGGTTTTCCTGGGCGGCGGCGCACCCCGACACGGAATTATACAAATAAGAGAAATTAAAATTACAGAGATAACAATATACAGCCATGATAAAGATCAAAATCATCGTAGGCAGCACGCGCGAGAATCGGTTCAGTGACAAGCCAGCGGCTTGGATTCTCGGGATGGCGAAGAAAAGAGAAGGGATTGATGTCGAACTTCTTGACTTGCGCGACTACCAGCTCCCCTTTTATGACGCTCCTATGTCCCCCTCCATGGTGAAAGACAGCGCATATCCCAATGAGATCGCAAGGAGTTGGGCGCAAAAAATCAAAGAGGCTGATGCGTTCGTCATTGTAACTCCCGAGTACAATCATGGCATATCAGGCGTCCTAAAAAATGCGCTCGATACCGTCTATGCCGAATGGAACAATAAGGCGGCAGGATTTGTAGCCTACGGAGGTGTTGGAGGCGCACGCGCCGTCGAGCACTTGCGGGGAGTTATGGTCGAACTCCAGATAGCCCCGATTCGGAACGCCGTTCATATCCGTGAGCCGTGGAACCTTCTGGACGAAAAGGGAAATCTGAAAGACGGGGTACTCGATCCCTACCAGTCGTCGGCGGAAGCGCTTCTCGATCAGCTTCTGTGGTGGGCGAAAGCTTTAAAAGCCGCGCGTGAGAAGTGATCGAGTAACTCTTCTGAAATTGCCTATATGCGCCCCGAAGCAAAAGTCGATAACCACGAATATGCCGATACCCCCGCCTTATACCGAGGAGGCGATGATGATGCAGTGTATAAGGTGGGAGATATAGTTTTGGAGGATGGCTTCTACACGTGCGTTCCCTGTGGGAACAAACGGTATCTCAAGATAGGAATGCGTTTCCCGAGTTGCTTATCGTGTTTCGGCAAGGAACGGAAGTTTTTCAGAAAAGGGCTCGAGCTTTGGGAAAAACTTGTGAAAATAAAAAGATCTAAAAAAATTACCCACTAATTTAATTGAAGTATGAATCAAGGAGACAACAAAGTGAGCTGCATGGCTTGCGAATGCCCGTGTGAAATGCATACGGAGCACACGCACGACAAAAAAGAGCAAAAAACATGTTCCGCGTGCGGACATGAGCATAAAAGCGACAGCACATGCGACTGTGGCTGCAAATAATTTTCTGGCATGAATAAAGTTTCTATTGCAGTTATCGGAATTCTTATTGTTGGCGCAATCGGCTGGCTTGCAATTTCTAGTCGAAGCACTCCCGATGGGTCGTCAGCGCAGAGCCAGTCGGGTGAGGCTCCCGATTTTGCTCTTCAGGATTACGGTGGCAAAGCCGTGAGACGTGCGGATTTCGCCGGGAAGCCGCTGGTCATAAATTCGTGGGCAGCGTGGTGCCCGTTTTGCCGTGAGGAACTTCCGGCTTTTGCCGCAGCGCAAAAAGAGTTTGGAGATAAGGTAACTATTATTGCGGTTGATCGCGCAGAGTCGCTCAGAGTCGCTAAGGGATATACTGATCGGCAAGGAACTACGGGAAAGCTGATTTTCCTGCTTGATCCTTCCGATTCTTTTTATCAGTCCATCGGCGGATTTTCGATGCCAGAAACGATATTCGTAGACAAAGAGGGGAAAATTGTCGATCACAAACGCGGTCCGATGGATTTGAACGAGATCCGTGAAAAAATACAAAAAATTCTGGTCAGCGCGCCAACATCTCAAAATGAAACAGTAATGGAAGACGCTGTCACCTACGGCGAGTCGGGGTTTTCTCCGGATACTCTTCGGATAAAAGTTGGGGCAACGGTGTCCTTCAAAAATCAGAGATCGGAATCAATGTGGATTGCGTCAAATCCCCATCCAATTCACACCGACTACTCTGGCTTTGACGCAAAGCGTGGATACACAAAGGGCGAGAGTTATTCCTTTACTTTCACTCAGTCGGGCAGCTGGAAATACCATGACCATCTTAACCCCGGCACGGGCGGAATAATTATTGTTGAGTAACCTCCGTGAAATTACTATTCGTCTACAACTCCAACGGCACTGTCGTTTCTTTGATTAAGGACACTGCCCGTAAAGTACTCGCGCCGAAGACGTATCCGTGCAATTTGTGCCGTATTACCTATCCGTTCGCTGCCATGGAGGAAGAGTGGAAGAAGTTTATCCAATCGCTGCCGCACGAGGCTGTCTTTCTGCATCGGGATGAATTTCATAAAAAATATCCACAATTTGCAGCAACATCCCTACCAGCCGTTTTCGTTGACGATGAGTCCGGGATGCGCCCGATCATTTCTCATGAATCCATAAATAGAGTAAGCAGCGTTCCCGAGCTAATCGATATAGTTAAAAATTCTCTTGCCGCCAAAAATATTTACCGCTGCAGCGAGTGCGGCTTCGGATACAATGACAAAGCAATGGCTGAAAGGTGCCAGGCGTGGTGCAAAGAGCACAAAAGCTGCAACCTCGAAATTATCCGGCATGCCGTGAAAGATGCGGTGAGCGAACAGAAATAATTATGCCCGTAGCAAAAGATGCATTTGGCCCTGAATATATGGTAAAAGTGTATGATCCTCATCTTGGTATGGAGGGATTTTTGGTGATTGATAACACCGTTCTGGGACCCGGAAAGGGCGGGATACGGATGACGCCCGGCGTGACCGAAGAGGAAGTGTGGCGATTGGCGCGAACCATGACATGGAAAAATGCGTTGGCGGGAATTCCTTTCGGCGGCGCCAAGGCGGGCATTATCTGGAAAGGCGGCGATGAGAAGTTGAAGAAACAGTATATCCAGAGCTTCGCTCATCTAATCAAGTTATTTACGCCGAAGGCATATATCGCCGGGCCGGACGTAAATACGGGTGAGAAAGAAATGCAATGGTTCGTTGAAGCTACCGGGAACTGGCGGTCGGCAACGGGAAAACCGGCGAATCTTTGCATGAAGATGTTTGGTAAGTCGGGAGAAAAATGCGGCATCCCCCATGAGTTCGGCAGTACTGGTTTTGGCGTGGCGCACGCCGCGTCCACAGCGGCTAAGATGATCGGCCTCGATCTTCACGGCGCTACCGTGGCCATTCATGGTTTTGGCAACGTGGGTACCTTTACGTATCGCTATTTACGCGACATGGGTGCGACCATTGTAGCTATTGCAGACCGAAGCGGCGCCGTATATGCCTCAGCGGGGCTCAACCACAAAGAAATTACCGAAGTCATAGACGGGAAGAAATTATTGTATGCGTGCACCGGGCGCAGTCGCATTGAAACTGAAGCATTCTGGCAGCTGCCCGTCGATATTTTAATTCCCGCCTCAGTGACCGACGTCATCAACGAAAAAAATAAAGACGGGATCAGAGCCAAAATTATTGTCGAAGCCGGCAATATCCCGATGCGGGAGGAAATAGAAGACGAGCTCTTTCAAAAAGGTGTTTTCGTCGTGCCGGACTTTGTCGCAAACGCGGGAGGAGTCATTTCTTCTTACGCCGAATACCGGGGGTATAATCCCAAAAGAATGTTCGATCTTGTAGAGCGAAAGATTAAAGCGAGTACAAAGCGTGTTATGGAGAAAAGCCTAAAGCAGAAGAAAAATCCGCGAAAAATCGCGCTGGCAATTGCAAAAGAAAGGGTGACAATGAAAGGAAAATCCTTATGAATCCCGACCACACCATTGCCGAGTTTGAGTATGACTATATCACTGACGGCATCTACATAGGTACGAACCAATGCTGTCAAATTCATTTTGATGAGAGGTTGATTGAGGACGGTGTTAGCACTGATATATCTCTCGAAGAGGATCGTCTCGACGCCCCCTTTGGTGTTGAGTTCTATGTATGGATTCCCGTTAAAAACCATATCGCTCCAACTAAAGATCAGCTTGAATTCGGAGTTTCGGTTCTTGAGAAAATAGTTGCAATGGGAAAGAAAGCATATATCCACTGCAGAAATGGGCATGGAAGGGCGCCAACCTTGATTGCGGCATACCTTATCAAGCAAGGAAAATCCGTTGATGAAGCTATAGCGTTTATCAAATCCAAGAGGCCGTCCATACACCTCCAGAACGTTCAAGTAAAAGCATTGGATGAATGGGCACGATTATTAAAAGCATGAAGCATAACCATCTTATCCCCGCCGCGATCATACTTTCCGGAGTTATCATCTCGGTCGCGATTTTCTATAGCGGATCGAACGGGGATAGCCCAAGAAGCTTGACAGCGGGAATAGCAAGTCCGGAGAAAAGCACTAGCCCCGCTGGGATCGAAACAACTGATGCCGATCCCGTAATGGGCAACCCCGATGCGCCGGTAACAATTATTGCGTTTGAGGACTTTGAGTGCCCTTTCTGCCGAAGGTTTTCTGAAGGGACGCTGCCTCTTTTGGTCGAACGCGAAATCAAGGAAGGAAAAACTAAGTTGGTTTGGAAGGACTTTCCGCTCTCGATCCATGCGCACGCAGAAACAGCGCATGAAGCCAGCCGCTGTGCGTGGGAGCAGGGAAAATTTTGGGAATACCACGACGTGCTCTTTAGTCAAAATAAGCTCGGAATAAATGACTTAAAGCGTTATGCCAAAGACCTCGGCTTGGATGAGAATCAGTTTGCGGGATGTCTTGATTCGGGAAAATATGGAGCTCTTGTACGAGAAAAAGTGAATGAGGGTGTTGCTCTCGGTGTTTCCGGCACTCCTTCGTTTCTGGTAAACGGCGTCATGATTGTCGGCGCACAGCCGTACCAAGTATTTGCCGAAGCTATTGCCCGCGCGAGCGAGGCTCAAAATTAATAACTATGGACTTTTCGCTTATCATCCCCGCATTTATAGCCGGGCTTCTCACGTTTCTTGCGCCTTGCACGCTACCCTTGGTTCCAGGATATCTTGGATTCATCAGCGGCACATCACTGGAGGATTTAAAAGACCCGGCAAAGTCAAAGACGGCCCGGTGGAAGATTTTTCTCAATGGATTATTTTTCATAATCGGATTCAGCGCAGTTTTTATTATCCTGGGAACGTTGATTGGATTTGTGGGAGCAGCTGTTTTGGCACCCTACCGGATATGGCTGGGCCGAATCGGCGGAATTTTTGTGATCATTTTCGGGCTTTTTATGTTGAACGTCCTGAAAATTCCGTTTCTCGCGCGAGAAAGACAGTTTACCCCGCCCGTACTTTTTGAACGCGGCAAGCCGCTAAATTCTCTTATCCTGGGGTCGGCTTTCGCGTTCGGCTGGACACCGTGCGTCGGTCCAATCCTTGGCTCGATATTGCTACTTGCCTCGACCTCGACCACTGCATTACAAGGCGGCTTTTTGCTTACGATATTTTCCATCGGACTCGCATTGCCCTTTCTTGCAATTGCCTTGGGAATCGGGAAAGTCTCGGAGTCTATTCGGAATGTAACTCGATATCTCAACACAGTTTCAGTGATTGGCGGAGTGTTTCTTATATTCCTCGGCGTACTGCTGCTTACCGGCAATATAGCGCTCCTTATTTCGTGGGGGTATCGCCTGTTCGAGTTCATCAATTACGACCGTCTACTGGATTATTTATAAATCTTAGGCAAGCGTGGTGGGATGTTAAAAGTCAGAGTACTTGCCTTGCAACTTACTTTATCGAGGCACTCCCGCCTTCGCTAAAGCTGTGGACGGGCAGGCGGGTCGCCGCGCACTCGCGACTAATCGGGTCATGCCGATAAAAAGTTGTCATGGCGGCCCCAATGGGATTCGAACCCATGTACTGGGCTTGAAAAGCCCATGTCCTAGGCCTCTAGACGATGGGGCC
>CAZOFN010000032.1:0-3464 GCA_964579195.1 uncultured Candidatus Saccharibacteria bacterium
CGCCGGCTGCTTGAGCTCGAAATGGCGCATAACATTCGCGGTGCCGGCCGCCTGATTGAAGAACGTCCACCGGAGGTATGGGCGATTCTCGAGGAAGTTATCGAGGGAAAATACGTGCTGCTGAATCGCGCTCCCACCCTGCACCGCCTCGGTATTCAGGCATTCCAGCCGGTTCTTATCGAAGGGGACGCCATTCAGATTCATCCGCTTGTTTGCAACGCCTTCAATGCCGACTTTGACGGGGATCAGATGGCGGTCCATGTGCCGCTCACCGAAGAAGCACAGCGTGAGGCCGGCGAAATCATGCTTTCTTCGAGGAACCTTTTGAAGCCCGCAACCGGGTCTCCCGTTGTGCTTCACCGCCAAGATATGGTTTTGGGAACTTATTGGGCAACGCTGGCGCGACCCGGTGCCCGGGGCGAAGGCAAACTCTTTTCCTCCGAAAACGAGGCGGTGCTTGCGTATGACTTCGGTGAGATTGACGTGGGCACAAAGATTAAGGTGCTGCTTCCTCCCGAAAAGTTGCACGGCAAGGGAAGCAAAAAACCTGGCCAAAATGAGGAACTTATTGAGACAACAGTTGGACGGCTGCTCTTTAATCGAGTTCTCCCCGAGGAACATCCATTCGTCAACCAAGAAATGACCCATAAGAACCTCGAGAGCGTTGTTTCTGAAATTATCAAGCGGCACGGCACTGAAGAATCCCCGGACCTTCTTGATCGCATCAAGCGATTTGGGTTCGCTTTTGCAACAAAATCCGGCATTTCGTGGGGCATGGATGACCTGAAGGTCCCTACCGAGAAGAAAGCGCTGATCGAAACTGCTGAGCGGGAGGTGGCGGCAATTGACAGCCAGTACCAAATGGGACTCCTCACTGAGCGCGAGCGATATGAGCATGTCGTGGAGGTATGGCGCAATGTCATGGACAAAGTGAAAGCCTCAGTGCCGTCGTCACTGGACCCTGACAGTCCACCGGCTCTCATGATGACTTCCAAAGCTCGGGGATCCATTGATCAGGTAATGCAGATGGCTGGCATGAAGGGGCTCGTAAAAAACCCAGCTGGACGCGTGATTGAACTTCCGGTCATCTCATCCTACAAGGAGGGGCTTAACGTTCTCGAGTATTTCATTGCAACACACGGCGCACGGAAAGGCACCGCTGACACGGCGCTTCGTACCGCGGCTGCCGGGTATATCACCCGACGCCTCGTGGACGTTGCACAGGACATTGTCGTATCAGAAGAGGACTGTAGGACAGAGAGGGGCGTCCCGTTGGTGCGTTCTGACTCGGAGGAGATTGGGCGCACTCTTTCGCTCCGTGTCTTCTCGCGCGTACTTGCCGAGGACGTGAAGGATGAAAGGGGGAAGGTAGTGGCGAAATCAGGCACATACGTGGATGAAGACATTGCACGCGCGATCGAAAATTCAAATGCCTCCATAATCATGGTCCGTTCTCCGATTACCTGCCGCGGCATCAGGGGAATTTGCCGCAAGTGTTATGGATATGATCTTGGCAAGAATACGCCCATTCAAATTGGAGAGGCAGTCGGCATCGTGGCGGCTCAGGCAATTGGAGAACCGGGAACACAGCTCACCATGCGTACCTTTCACGTGGGGGGCGTTGTGGGTGCGTCAGACATTACCCTCGGACTTCCGCGGGTTGAGGAGGTATTTGAAGTACGTCCGCCACGACGGCGCGCACTGGTTTCTGATGTCTCTGGAATTATTGAGGAGGTGACCGAAGTAGGGCGCGAGCGGGCAATTCGTGTCGGTATCGTTCCCGATGATGTGCCGGTCTCAAAATCAAGGCGAACCCGGAAGGCGACTATACTTTCTGACACCAAGGAGTTTCGTGCTCCTTCGCACATGGCTCTATATGTCAAAAAGGGCGATTCCATACAAAAGGGACAGATTCTCACTGAGGGACATGCTGACTTGAAAGAACTCTTCAAATACGCCGGGAGCGCCATCACCCAGAACTACGTCGTAAAGGAAATTCAAAAAGTATATTCACTCCAGGGCGCGCCGATTCATGACAAGCATATTGAGGTGATTGTTCGCCAGATGTTCTCTCGCGTACGGATTAAGGATCCCGGGGACTCGGTTTTCACTACGGGAGAAATTGTGGAGAAAGTGCGGTTTCGCGAAGAAAAGCGTCGGGTTGAAAGAGAGTCCGGCCGTCTGCCGGTAGCGGTACAACTTCTCCTGGGAATTACCAAGGTCGCACTGACGACTGACAGCTTCCTCTCTTCAGCGTCTTTCCAAGAAACTGCACGTGTGCTGATTAATGCAGCAGTGGAGGGCAAGCGCGATACGCTTCGCGGATTGAAGGAGAACGTGATTATAGGGCGCCTGATCCCTGCTGGCACTGGTTATCGCAAAAGAAAAGAAGCTGGGGGGACTTCTGAGAACGTTCGGCAGGAGTATGCTGAAACAAGAACTCGACTCCGCTCTTAAAAGACCTCTCTGCCAAGTAAAGAAAAATAGCCCCGGCGGGCTATTTTTCTGTTTCATCGGAGATGCTACACTGAGTGCGTAACGCTGTCTCTTCAGGATTCTGCTTTTTATGGCGAAATTAAAAAGAAAAAGGGTCGCCAGGCAATCTCTGGAATCGGGTGTCGCAAAAGCACGCTGGCATGATGACCTCTCTCCCGAGACAAAAAAGAGTGTCCTTGCGGTAGTCTTTTTTGCTGCAGCACTCCTTACCGTGCTTGCCTACACAGGGCATGCGGGTCTTGTAGGGCGCTCTCTCTATACCGTACTCGACCTTTCTCTCGGAAAGGGGTATTTTATCGCAACGCTGGCGCTGCTCCTTGCCGCCTTTTCACTGCTCCTTTCACTGAAAAATCGCCTCTATATCTCGACCATGGTCGGTGCCCTTGTGTTCCTCGTAGTGTCACTGGGTATCGTAGAACTCGCTTTGGGAAGCCGGCGAGGGGGGTACGTCGGCTGGGCAGTTTCAGCTCCCCTTGTTTCAGTGTTCGATTTCTGGGCGAGTCTTGTCATTTTGGTCGCGTTCGATGTTGCCGCACTTCTTGTTGTTTTCAATATACCGCTTTGGGCACGCGAAAACACCGAAGGTGATGAAGATGAGGAGGAAGTCGAGGAGGAGGTCACGCTTGGTTTTGCGGAAGGTGACGACGAGGAGCGAGAGGCACTAAGGCCCGCGAAAGAAAAGTCCGTGTCGGTAGCTCCGTTTCTGGAACCTGCCAGGACGGAAGCGCGGGATGAATTTGTTGTGGAGCGTCGTCGCACTTCGCGCTTTGGGTATAAGCGGCCGCCGCTTGATCTTTTGAACGATGACCGCGGAACCCCTTCATCGGGGGACATCAAAGCAAACGCGAACATTATTCAACGGACATTGGAAAATTTTGGAATCCATGTGGAAATGGCTGCTGTTTCCGTCGGTCCTACGGTAACGCAATACGCACTGCGTCCGGCCGAAGGGGTGAAAATTTCTCGCA
>CAZOFN010000032.1:3474-8226 GCA_964579195.1 uncultured Candidatus Saccharibacteria bacterium
TCCGGCGCTTGCCGCGCATCCGATTCGCGTGGCGGCCCCCATCCCCGGGAAGTCTCTGGTTGGCATTGAGGTGCCTAACCGCTCCATTGCGCTCGTTGGTCTCCGCAGCCTCATTGCTGACCGCCAGTTTCAGGATGCATCTCCTCCGCTTTACTTTGCTCTCGGACGTGATGTTACCGGTACTCCGGTATATGCCGACCTGACCCGCATGCCCCATCTCCTCATTGCGGGCGCCACGGGTGCTGGCAAATCAGTGGGCATGCATGTAATCGTTACGTCGTTTCTCCATCGGAATCCACCTGAAGTTCTTCGATTCACCATGGGGGATCCAAAACGCGTTGAGCCTTCCATGTACAATGGCGTGCCGCATCTTCTCACCCCCGTCATCACCGACCCCAAAAAAACCATTCATGCCCTGCGATGGGCCGTGCATGAAATGGAGCGCCGATATGAGATGTTGTCTGAATCCGGCGCCCGGGATATCGTGAGCTTCAACACAAAGGTGAATACAGAGAAGGAAGAGTTGCTTCCTTACATTGTAATTATTGTTGATGAGTTGGCCGACTTGATGATGGCGTACCCGCGTGAGGTGGAGGGCTCAGTAGTGCGGCTCGCGCAAATGGCGCGTGCAGTGGGAATTCACCTGGTTCTCACGACGCAGCGGCCTTCTGTTGAGGTAATAACTGGGCTAATCAAGGCAAACATTACCTCGCGTGTCGCCTTTCAGACCGGCTCCCAGGTTGATTCTCGCACGATTCTTGACATGGCGGGGGCGGAAAAACTGCTGGGGAACGGCGATATGCTGTTCCTTGCGGGGGATACCGCAAAGCCTCGTCGAATTCAGGGGGCGTTCGTCTCCGAGTCGGAAGTGAAAAAGGTGGTTGAATTCCTGAGGCGTGAAGAGGAGGCGCCGCAATATGAGACCGGCATTACGGAACCACGGGCCGGAGGAGAGACAGCCGGCCTCTTCGCGGACGCAAACGAGGGAGACGACGAATTGTATGAGGAGGCAAAACAGGTGGTGCTTGAATCCGGCAAGGCCTCCGCCTCACTCCTTCAAAGAAGGCTGCGTGTGGGATATGCGCGGGCTGCCCGGCTTCTTGACCTTCTTGAGGAGAATGGAATTATTGGACCGGGTTCAGGCGCAAAGCCGCGTGAGATTCTTGCCCCGACCGCAGCTTATCGCGATGCCGAGGCCAATGAGAAACTCTAGAGCTCATCTCAAAACATGATTACTACTATTGGCCATCAATTTTCTGAGGCACGCAGAAGTCGAAAGCTTGAGTTCGAGGATGTTTTTCGCGCCACCGGAATTCCCGTGAAATTTCTTTCAGCGCTTGAATCGGGAAACTTCCGCATATTTGGAGGCAGGATGTATGTCATGCGCTATGTCAGACAGTACGCATTATTTTTGGATATTGCCGCAGACCAAATTGTTGATGCCGCCACCCGCGAATGGGAAGTTTATGCGCTCCGGGTTGCTTGGCATACCCGCGGCCCATCGGCAATGAAAAAGTTCCTATTGCAGATTAAGCGGCATGCGGTGTTGGGGGTGGTCGTCGCCGGTTTCGTTCTCCCCATGGGAGGATACTTCGGCTATCAGCTCTCGCTCCTGCTCTCTGCGCCTGATCTCTTCGTGACTGTTCCTGCCTCCGAGATTTCACGGAGCGTCGAGGGAGCGGTGACGATTGGAGGCACGGTGAAGGAACGGGCACGGCTTTCCATAAATCGCCGCCCTGTAGCGCTTCGCGAGCGCGGACAGTTTGAAGAACGCTTGTATCTCGCACCCGGTCTCAATACAATAGAGATTGAAGCAATCAATGTTAGCGGCCGCTCACTGAAAGAGGTACGGCATATTTTTTATCAGCCCTAAAGCCTATCAACTATGGCCAAGCAGTCAGGAGATAAGCAACAAAAATCAAAGAGTCTGGAATACGCGATCCGGGAGATTCAGGGAAAATACGGCGAAGGTTCCATCATGAAACTTGGTGAGACAAAAAAGGTGGACGTTGATGCAATCCCCACCGGTTCTCTGGCGCTTGATGCAGCTCTTGGCGTTGGGGGTATTCCCCGTGGACGTGTCATTGAGCTTTACGGGCCGGAATCATCAGGGAAAACGACCTTAGCGCTTCATATTGTCGCCGAGGCTCAGAAAAAAGGCGGTATTGCCGCGTTTATAGACGCGGAACATGCGCTCGATCCCGAGTATGCCAGGCGCATCGGTGTAAAGATTAATGATCTCTTCCTATCCCAGCCGGATACTGGCGAGCAGGGCCTTGAGATTGTGGAATCATTGGTAAAATCTGGTGCCGTTGACTTAATTGTTGTGGACTCGGTGGCGGCACTGACCCCAAGGGCGGAAATTGAGGGCGAAATGGGCCAGCAACATATGGGGCTCCAGGCTCGTCTTATGTCGCATGCCATGCGAAAATTGACGGGCATTGTCGCCAAGGGAAATTGTACGATTATCTTCATCAACCAAATTCGTATGCAGTTAGGCATTGTGTTCGGGAATCCTGAAACGACGCCCGGCGGTAAGGCGCTGAAATTCTACGCGTCAGTCCGCATTGAAGTTCGAAAGGCAGCTCCCATTAAGAAGGGTGATCAGGTGATTGGGAACCGAGTGAAGGCAAAGATTGTAAAAAACAAGGTTGCTCCTCCGTTTCGCACCGCAGAATTTGACATTTTCTACAACGAAGGAATTGCGCACGAATTCGAGCTAATTAATCTTGGGATAAAGTTTGGCGTGGTAAGAAAATCAGGGGCCTCCTTCTCCTACGAAAATGTGAAACTGGGACAGGGGTTTGACGCCGCTCGTTTATTCTTGAAAGAGAACGGAAAGGTAAGGACCGAACTTGAAAAAGAGCTAAAGGCAAAGGCCGAAAGCGGCGCACTCCCCGTTGTTGCGGGAGCCGACAACGAATAGTCGCTAGAACCCATCTCAAAAATCGCTTTCGAGCCGAGGGATATCGAGATATTTCGAGTCCGAAGCGAAGGGTCGGAGCCCAAAACCCACGTCCGCAGAGCCGGAATGGATTTTTGAGATGGGTTCTACAGTCGGATATAACACGAATACACAAATCTACACTAATTCACGAACGAAGTTCGCATTAGCGAGTTTGTGTTATCTGAGCGTATAGGGAATGAGTGCCAGGTACCGTGCGCGCTTGATTGCCTCTGCGAGTAAACGCTGATGCTTGGTGCAGACACCCGTACGCCGCCGCGGGAGGATTTTCCCTTGAGGGTTCAAATACGTTCGCAAAAGAGTGCCGTCCTTGTAATCAAGTGCCCTGATGTTCGCTGTGCAAAATGAGCACTGGGTGGGTTTTTGTGACTTTTTTATGACTCTTTCTGGCATGGATGGCGATATAACACGAATACACAAATCTACACTAATTCACGTTTGTGTATATTCGTATCGTATTAGCGTTATCAAAAGGGTATATCTTTCACCTGGATCTCATCTTCAGAGAGATACTCAACGGGTTCCGCCGCGGGTTCGGCTGGTTTTGGCTCATCCGGCGTTGGCAGTTTGTCACCGGGTCTTGGCCCCATTTGCATGGCCTCCGCTATGATCTCGGTGCGGTACCGTTTTTGTCCGGACTGATCCTGCCATGACCGTGTCTCGATTCTCCCCTCCACGAATACCAACCTTCCGCGTGTAAGATATTGTCCACAAATTTCCGCCAGCTTCCCCCATGCGATGATGCGGTGAAATTCGGTCTTTTGATTCTTCTCACCTGACGGAGAGAGCCATATCCGGTTGGTGGCGACGTCAAACGAGCAAACTAACTGGCCGGTGGGTGTCTGCCGGAGTTCGGGGTCGCGTGTCAGATTTCCAAGAATCATTATCTTATTTAAATTCATGGTTTCTTGAGTGTGACACGAATTTGCCAATTAGTATTATCCGCTTCCGAGTATTTCATCCAACTTCTTATCAATATTCTTGATTGCAGCCTCTCGCTCTTCGGGCGATAGCCGAGGCTCGGCCGCTTGACGAGGTCGCTCAATTCGCGCCGCGACTGGTTCTGAGGCTCCCTGCCAGGCGGTAGCCCTCGCCGCAGGACGCTCTGTTGGGTGACGGCTCGGCTCAACGATGAGAAACCGCACAATTTCTTTCTCCAAAAGAAGTTTTTTGTTGATTTCCGTCACTACCTGAGGCTCCACTCGGAATGTGGTAAAGCCGAAATATGCTACACGCGCCTTTCCGATGGGATAGGCAAGTCGTCTTTTTTGCGGTTCTTCGATCTGAAGAACCGTGCCTTTTACGTCCTCAACGGTTTTCGTGATAATGCCGACAACCCGGACAACATCGTCTTCCGGCACAGATTCAGAGACTAAATAGGCAATTTCGTACTTCTTGGAGTCGGTATCCATCCTTCGATAAACTTAGGACAAGTAGTGCATACCCGCCCTTTATGATTCTTAAGGGGACTCGACGACTCACCGCTCGTAGTGAGCCAGTGGTTCGATTTCACTCACCACGGTGAGCGTAGTCGAATCCGTCGAACCATGGGAATAGGCCAAGCGGCTCATCGAGCCTGAGACTCTCAGAGTGAAGACCGGTACCAATAAATGCTTCGTCGAGTGTAGCAAATGGGCCAATCCTTGGCAACAGCGCTGGTTCTCTGCTCTCAGCTATCAGTTGTCGGCGCTGACGCTGCCAGCTCGGCTAATAACTGAGAGCGGACAGCTGACCACGAGAACTCACTTCAAAACCCTCGTTCGCCGCGAAGCGCAGCCGTTTCGAGC
>CAZOFN010000033.1:0-8198 GCA_964579195.1 uncultured Candidatus Saccharibacteria bacterium
TGCAAAGCGGCGCCCGTCCGAGAATGATCGGAGGAGTACGCAACAGCTTTATTGACACCGCGGCGTGGATAGATACCGTCGGTCACATACTCCTCTTCCTTTCCCGAACAAAAAAGGGAAGCCTCAACCGCACGCGAGTCCATAGCTTTCCTCCTTCTCATGAGGAATCAACATGAAGTGGATCGAGTACGCTTCTTCTTCATTACCGTTCACTTTTATATGAGCTCTCCCAATATGGAAGTGGTCATAGCGAAGATGTTTCAACTCAGGACGCTCCGGCACATTAAGAATCAACCGGCTGCCACTCCCCTTCTCGCCTACCGGCCGCTCACCGATAGTCGAGACTGGAATTTCGTACTCTACCGCCACGATGCGATACCCGAATGTCCCGTAAATCGGACCGCCGCGCTCGAGGTCCTCGGGCGTTGCATAGTGTCTTAAGGGAGTCCTGCCCCCTTCCGCCTCCTCTGTATGATCGTTGTGCTCAATAAATACAGCATCCTTCGGCAGTGATTCAATAGTGGGCACGCGCGGCTCTGCCGCGCGGACTCTTCCCTCGGCATACGTTTGTACTCCCTGATACACCGCAGCTAACGCCGCGGCTCCGATGATCGCAAAAAATATTTTTCTCGGCATCGCCCGTAATGATATCATGGAAGCCATGAATCGGAAGCTTCTCGCCATCAATGCGCTCATAATTGTGGCTCTCGCCGCCGCACTTTTTGGTTTTACCCTGTACTACCGCGCGTCGCGCCCCGAGAGCGAACGCGTGCCGAGCTTTCCCTTAAAAAAATTCGACGGAACAGTACTCGCCCTCGAAGACCTCCGGGGGCAGCCAGTTGTCCTTAACTTTTGGGCGGCATGGTGCGTCTTTTGCCGGGATGAAATGCCGATTATGGAAACGATACATCGCGCGTATCGAGGGAGAGGACTCATAGTCCTGGGTGTCCACCGAACATCCACCGAAGATATCTCCGTAGGAGAAGAATTCGCCAAAAGTATCGGCGTGACGTATGACCTTATCCAGGACACCAACGACAGGCTCTTTAACTACTTTGGGGGAGGCGCGCCCACCGTACCCATCACCGTCTTTATTGACCGTGACGGCTTCGTACGGGAGAAGATAATCGGTCCCCGCTCTGAAACGCAATTCCGAAAGTTCGTGGAAGAAATACTTGAGTAACTCCGCCGTATGCCAAGCGAAAAAACACCTGAGGACTTTGGGTTCCATGAAGTCTCCACCGTCTCAATAGAAAAGCACTACGGCCCGCCGGAGATAGGCGATGAGTGGCGGAAACTGCTCCACGTTATCCGCAGTCAAGACATCTCCCTCGATATGAGAGAGGAAAATATGTTTCCCTCAAATGTTCCACTCTTCAATTTCTTCGCGGGATTCCACCATGCCCGGACTGACGGGCATATTCCTCCCCCGGGCATTGCGCGGGGGGTGTCTTCTGACCGGTCTGAAGCTCTATCAAAAGCCTTTGGGGAATTCCTCGAGCGGTACCCCCTTCTTCTCTACCGCAAAGAAGATCTCCTCCTCGCCTCACCTCGCCAACTACGAGATAAAGGCCATGCTCACCTTGACCCGCGAACCATTGCCGGGTTCAACGACGAGCAATGCACGTGGTTCCCCAATCGGAGCTTCAGTGAAAATAGCGTATTTGGATGGGTTTCCGGGGCATCCGCCATGCGACGAGGCAAGGTATTGGTACCCGCCCAGCTTGTCTTTTGGAACTACTGTAAAGACTACGATTCATATCTTGAGCCCCATATTCGGGGGGTAAACACGAATGGCGCGGGCGGATTTTTCACGGAGGAAGGCGCCTTGCTTTCAGGAATTTACGAATTGGTCCAAAGGGACAGTTTCCTCATTTACTGGCTAAACAACAAAGCGCCGCCGCGGATTGACGCCAGCGCGACAGCGAACCACGACCTAAAGAAACTCCTGGAAGCCTCGGAAAGAGAAGGGCTTGCAGTGACATTTCTCGACACCACCTCTGACCTCGGCATTCCATCGGTCGCGTGCGCCACCGTCACCGAGAATAAAGACGAGCCTCATATTGTATACGGCGGGGGATGCGACTTTAATGCGGAGGCTGCACTCCTTCGCGCATTGGAAGAGTGTCTCGGCGTGCGGTACTGGGTGAAGCGCTACGCACCGGCATACCACCTTCCGCCTGACTACGTGCCGTTCCGAACAACCGGCATCGTGCAGGCAAACCGGCTCGGATTCTGGAAGCATTTCCGGGGACCTGGCGCTCTTACCTTTTTCTCGGGTCCTCAAATAAGTCTCACTGAATTTCAGAAACGCGCGCGGAAGTTTGCCTCAAAGCGTGAAGAGCTACGGGGACTCGTGCGAATTTTCAAGGCCCGCGGATCGGAGTATGAGATCTTTTTCTACAGAGCCGAGCATCCCGCCCTCACGCGGCTCGGATACGAATCCTCAAGAGTTATCATCCCTGCGCTCGTACCTCTTTATCTCAGAGAAGAACACGCAACGCTCGGCGCGAAAAGACTACAAGACGCCCCTTTCCGAATGGGCTTTCAGCCAAGCAGAGCGCCCAATCCTCTACCGCACCCTTTTCCGTAAAATCTTCCGGATGTTGTCCACAATAGAAAACGAACCTTGCTTGATGCCGTGGAAAAACCGGCGTACCATCAGGATATGACCAGGTTAAACATAACCTCAAAAAGGCTTCTCTTCGGCGGTATTGCCGTTGCGGGCAGCTTTCTCCTTTCCTCGCTCGCCCTTCTCGGCCGTGATAGCGGATCTCTTGTGCCGTCAGTAAAGGCTGACGTTCCCCCTCCCGCTGCAAGTAGCGGAGGAGGAGCTGCTGCCATTGAGGCCGGCGAGTCATGCGAATGCGGCGGCGCCGGGTGCGGCGAGAGCTGTTAAGTAGTCATCCGATGCAAAAAGACGCTACAATGCGACCGGGATTCTCCCTGAGGGGGGTTCTCATTTTGATTGGGGTAATCCTTGTGGTGGGCATTGGCCTGTATTGGTATCAAGTTCCATCCAAGAAAGAAAAATATATATCCTCCCTCGCCGAAGGCCGCGACCTTAAGCGCCGCGGGGATGGGCGTTCTGCAATTCGGTTCGAGGATGCCCTGCGAAATGCTACAAACAAAGATAGCGAGGCAATTGCAAAACTGAACATTGCAACCGACTTTTTCGACGCAAAACCGATACAGGGACTGTCCATGCTCCACGAGCTGTCCGCGGACGAGAGTTATCACTCCCGGTTCCGCAGCGACGCTATGTTCTATATCGCGGTGTACTATAGCGGCTCACAGGATCCGGCATTCGCCCAGAAAAACATTTTCATTGGAGATCTCTGGGGCAAGTTCCTGGCGGTAAAGCCCGGCACGAACGCCACGCTTGCCGACACGCACCACGCCATGCGGAATGCTCTCGAGGCCGCCGACAACCTCTACCCCCTCCCTGCTACGGAATACGGCATCTCCCTCCTCTACGGCTATGACTTGGTATTTTCCAACTTGAGCGCGGACATAAAGAACGACTACACGGTAAAGGCTCTTGACTACCTGAAACGCGGCGACAACGGCATGCAGGAAGTCTTTGACTTGATAAACCAGGGATTCAACCTGGCGGACGGCGCCGAAAAGTACTCGACAAGCCACATGGTTATGGCGCAGCTCTGGAAGGGCAATGCCATTGACTTTCTCGCGCGAAGCGGAGCGGATATTGATCCATATGGAACGGAGGAAGCGTTCCGCAAAGCCGCATATTACGTTGACCTCTACCCGACCGCGGCCGCCCAGGTGCCGGCGGCGTCCATGCGCGTCTCGTTGTCCGCCGCTATCCTGCGGCGAAACGCCCCCGGCGCTGCAGCGGAAGTAGCTAAAGTCTTACGCCCATTGTATGAACTCTACCGCAAGAATCCCGAATTGGGTTACTTTGCTCTCGTGGCCGGACGTAGCGACCGGACAACGTACGCAAAAGACGCCATGCGCCAAAACATAATACTCGTCGCGAACACTGATTCTGAGTTCCGGAGCTTCCTGAAGGCCAAGCTTGAGTGGGAGGAAAGTGATTTCAAGTAAGTGAGCCATAGACTACTCGCCATCGTCCGCCGCTATAGCGTTCCGGCTGCCTGTATCCTCGCCGGGCTGTTGTTGGCTGCCATCCTCTTTTATCTGACGCCGCTCCACGACGTAACGATTATTGAGCCTGCAATCAAAAAAACTTCTCCTGAAGCCATCCATCGCGCCATATCAGAGCATCCGGAAAAGTATCTCATGATTGACATTCGCTCTGAAGAGTTTTATGCCCTCGAATACCCATCACAGTCGGTGCATATTCCCCTGAACGTCCTCGCGGGGGAGGTCAACGCTTTGCCGCGGGACAAAAGCATAGTAATATTTTGTGAGAGTAACTTTTCTGCGAGTGCCGCCTACCATGTGCTGAAAAACAACGGTTTTCTCGATGTTCAGATCGTGGACGGCGGCAGGACCGCATGGAAGGAAGCGGGGTTGCCGTTAGTCGAAACCTCAAAAGCCCGGCAGGATATCGGCAATGAAATTATCAACTTAAAAACTAAGTTACGGTTTACCAAGTAGCATGGAGCAGCCCAAGACTATTTCACGCGAATCTTTAGGATTTTTTATCGCCGGCATCTTGCTCGCAGCAGTGGCGATCTACTTGACGCCCCTAAAGCATGTTAATGTAGTTCCTCCTACGGTGAAAAAAGTTAAAGCGGCTGATTTTTATGCCGACTTCACCAAAAATCCCGATAAGTACATCTTGGTTGACATTCGGCCTCAGTTCCTGCGATTTGAGTACCCCGAAAATTCAGTCGTGAAAACCATTTTCAACCTCTCCGAAGACGCCAAAACGCTCCCCAAACGAGGCAAGACCATCGTGATTTTCTGCGAAGAAAACGTCTCAGAGACGGTTGCCTACGGGTATCTCGAAAGCCAGGGATTTACGAACGTGAAAATTATTGACGGTGGCAGGACCGCATGGAAGGAAGCGGGGTTGCCGCTCGTAAAAAACGCAAACTACAACGAGGAAGCGAGACCATTCCTTTATTTCTTTGAAGAAGGGGGACTCTTACCGAAAGCGAAGTAGCCGCATCGTTCAAATGGATCGTCTCAAGGCACGTATGAAAAGCAGCAGTTTCTATATCATCGCCGGCATTACTGGCGCGCTGATTGCAAGTATTACCATCTATCTCACTCCCTTGAAATGGCTGGATATCAAGGAACCAACCATTCGCGATGTCCTCCCTACGCTTTTTTACGAGGAGCATAAGAAAAATCCTAACGACTTTTTATTCATTGATGTGCGGCCGCCCGATGTTTACGCGAAGAAACACGCTGAAGGCTCCATTAACATCCCCCTTCATCTTCTCTATGACGAACGGCATAATCTTCCCAGGCGCGGGAAAGAAATCGTGCTGATCTGCAGCGGCGGGAGAGCCTCCGGCGTTGCCTACAGCTATCTTGAACATTATGGATTCCTTAACCTCCGGCGCATCCGTAACGGCGTAGAGGCCTGGGAAGCTGCGGGGCTTCCTATCGTTGAAGAGAACAGCGAATAAATACGACGAGAAAGGAGAATTATGAGTCTTTCCCTCCGCGAGACGTATGACAGGATTGCCGAGGACTACAGCCGTGACCACGCGAAAGACACATGGGGGTACGATTTTATCAAGGAAAGCCTCTCGTCCCTTCCCCGCAGCGCGCGAGTGCTGGACATCGGCTGCGGACCGGGGAATGAGTGCGGCTATCTTAAGGCACTGGGTTACGCTCCAGTGGGAGTTGACTTCTCGGAGGCAATGATCCGGATCGCAAGGCTCCGCCACCCCACTGTCCCGTTCCAAGTGACAGACATCACTGAGCTTGCGTCTCTCCCCGGAAGTTTCGAGGCGGCCATCGCCCGATCCTCACTTCTCCATCTTAAGAAGCCGCAAGTACCTGCGGCGCTGAAGGAAATCGTGAGACTCCTCATGCCAGGAGGAGTTTTCTATTGCGCCGTGAAAGAGGGCGAAGACGAGAAGGAGGTTACCGAGTCAGACTACGGGTATCCATACACGCGCTTCTTTTCCTACTTCATGCCCGAAGAGCTTCTTGCACTGCTTGAAACTGCGGGGCTTCACATCAAGCGGTGGGAACGTCTCGAGGCGAGCGAGGCACCGCGGATCCAGGTATCCGCGGTAAAACCGTAACCGCGGGCTCACAAAAAGCGAACCCGCGTCTCACCTCCTCATATATATGGAGCACTTTATTTTTGACTGGTCGGGAACGTTGATCGACAATCAGCGCGCCATGTACCGCGCGGTGAAGAGGATATTTGCAATCCGCAGAAAGAGCATCTCATGGAAAACATTCGAAAAAGAATTCCGCCAACCCCTTCCGGAATTTTATGCTCTCCATCTTCCAGAAGTACCGTACGAAGTCATAAAAAAGGAGCTACTCAAATTCTACATAAAAGAAAAATCTCAAAAACTCTTTCCTGGCGTGAGAGAAACAGTTTGCATGTTAAAGCAGCAAGGAAAACGCATTTATGTATTTAGCTCGCATCCCGAGCCGCTCCTTAAGAAAGAAATGAAGCAAAATAGAATTGCAAAATTTGTTGATGAAGCCTGGGCCGACGTTCGCGACAAAAAAACATCGTTGCAGGCGTTAGCGAAAGAAAAAAGTCTCCCGAGGAGAAAAACCTGCTACGTAGGCGACATGACCGATGACATTCGGGCGGCGCACCGCGCCGGAATTCAAAGTGTCGCAGTTTCGTGGGGATATCATTCCCTATCCCAACTAAGAAAAGAAAAGCCCCATCGCGTGCTGAAATCAATAAAGAGTCTTTCCCGCTTATAAATGACAAGGCGGGAGAGCGGCGCGACCGCGCGCCACTCCCCCGCCGCTCCGGTCCACCGGAGCTAGTTCACCCGCTTGAGGTCGAACTGGACTGCGACACCTCCGTGCTTGACCCAGCCCTTCGCCCGGCCGTTCTTGATCTTGAGGCCGGATGCGATGAGCGGCGCACCGTCGGCGCCGACCGCCGTGAAGCGGAGTTGATCCTCCGCCAGCGTTACGTTCTCGAGCGGCACTGGATCATCGCCGAACGTGTTCGTCACGTTCGTGGCGGTGATCGTCCCAGCCGGCGCCTTCTCCGTTGGCGCGAAGTTGACGTCGAGAGAGCCCGATCTTCCCTGGTAGTACCACGTTCCCTGCCAACGCTCGATCGGCGCGGTGTTGACAGAGGCCGCCTGCACGACCTTCGTCTCGTCCGCCACCGCCGCCGAAGCGACGAGGGTGGAGGCGAGCAGCGTTACGAGAACTGCGAGACCCCAGCAATGCTTCATCGTTCGGCTCCCTTCTGGTCGTCGAGCAGATATTGGATCAGGCTTCCGAGGGCCCCTGTGTCACAGGAGCCCCTTCGCGAAGCCACCACGCGCCCATCTTTCCTGAGCAGCACGACCGTCGGGCTGCCCCACGCGCCGTACCCGTACGCCGGGCCGCCGTAGAGCAGCGGGAAAGTAACGCCGTACTGCTGGCGGTAGAGCTCGAGCCGAGCCGGACCGTTCCGCGACCAGCTTTCGAGGCCGATTACGGTGAAGTCCTTGCCTGCGAACGAGCGGTGAAGCTGATCGAGCGGAGCCAACTGGCTCCAGCACGACCCTCACCACTCGGCGAACATGAAGAGGAGTACTACCTTGCCCTGGTAGTCGCGCGCGAGCGAGCGCTTGACGTTCCGGGCATCAGGGTACTCGAAGTCCGAAAGCTTCGGGTGCTTCGAGAAGCGCCAGGGATCCAACCCGGCGTGCTCGATCAGCTGCAGGAGCCCGTCGGGCTCGGCAGCTTCTGCGGGTGTTGCAAAAGAGCTCGCGACGAGAACCACCGCGAGCACGACGAGAAGGCAACGAGTATTCATGAGTGCCCTTTCTCCTCTCTCTGTCACGCGTTGAGTCTCGTTTTGATGCTTATATACTACAGGTTTTCTCCCTATTGTCAAGCCCGTTTGAGCTGCAACGCGCTTCATATCATCCGGGCCAAAGCAGAACTTGCTATAATAATCGTGCATTACCGCTGACACCGCTACTTTGTGAAAAAAAGAAAACATTTTAAAGCGCGGCTACTCGACAGAAAAACGATACTTGCGGTTTCTGCTGTCGTATTTCTCATCGTGCTCACCGCCTTCCGGGACGATATTGCAAAGGCTTGGTGGGAGA
>CAZOFN010000034.1:0-8162 GCA_964579195.1 uncultured Candidatus Saccharibacteria bacterium
CGCGGCACTCCGCAACGAGGATCTGCCAGTCTACACGATTCTTATCCCACTTTACCGGGAAGAAAAAGTCATCAGGCAGATCTTGGACGCGATGACGGCTATTGATTACCCTGCCGAAAAACTCGATATCATAATCACTCTTGAGGAGTACGACCGTCCAACTATTGAAGCAATCAGGACTGAGAGTCCCCCTGCCCACTTTAAGACACTGATTCTTCCCGACGTTAAACCGAAGACAAAACCGAAGGCCTTGAATGTTGCATTCAAGAATGTAACAGGGGAGTTTCTCGTTATTTATGATGCGGAGATTATTCCGGACCCTGACCAGCTGAAAAAAGCGGTGCTTGCATTCCGACGCCATCCGGAGGTTGCCTGTCTCCAGCCACGGCTTGACCACTACAACACCAACCAGAACATTCTAACAAAGCTCTTCAACGCCGAATTCTCTTTCTATTATGATTTGTTCCTCCCGGGGCTCTGGCGGCTCGGCTTTCCGATTCCCCTCTCCGGCCACAGTACCCATGTTCGCACGGATGTTCTCAAAAGAGTCGGCGCCTGGGATCCCTACAACGTGACGGAGGACTGCGACCTCGGCATGCGGTTCTATCGCGGCGGATTCAAGACCGCCATCATAAATTCGCTATCGCGCGAGGAAGCGACACCGACATTGAAAGCCTGGATTATGCAGCGAACACGCTGGATGAAGGGATTCATCCAGACGAGCATCGTGCATCTCCGGCATCCGCTCCGAACAAAAAATGAATTCGGCGGGTGGAAAAACTTCTTTGCCTTTCTCCTCACGGTTCCGGGGACGGTAGCGGTAAATATCTCGAATCTTCTTTACTGGCTCATGCTGGCAGCCTGGGTCGCGACACACGCCAAAGTCATCCAGGTCTTCTTTCCGACACCGATCCTCTATGTGTCGGTGACCTCCTTCATTCTTGGAAACCTGATTTTCACCTATCTCAATCTGATTGGTCTCTATCAACGCGGGAAGTACCAGGCGGTAAAGTATTCCGCGCTCTCGCCCCTTTACTGGATAATACTTGCCACTGCAACAGTCCGCGCCGCCATCCAGATAGTCACAAAGCCCCATCACTGGGAAAAAACCACGCACGGCACGCATCTAGCACCAAAATCTTAAACTTCTAATTTCTAAAACGATTTAAATTTTAAAATTTGAGATTGTTTGGAGATTAGGGAACTATGAACGGAACTATTGAACAATCAACTGCCCCGAGGCGGCATGCGCCTGTCATCATTGGACTCGCGCTTGGACTTGGTGCCTTCATGGCGTGGTACGTCTATATGCTTGACATTCAAATGTTGCTTGTGGACCAGGCATCGCATTTGAACATTTCGCGCCAAATCGTTGACAGCTTGACGCCAGGCATCACGCAGTTCGGATTCTGGCCGCCGCTATTGCATGCATTCATGATCCCCTTTGTCTCGATTGATTCGCTGTATCAATCAGGGCTTGCGGGCGCATTCACGCTTATTCCATTCCTCGCTATCGGAGCGTTTTTTCTCTACAAGCTCATTGTGCGAGTCACGGACAACCGCCTGATTGGCGCACTGGGAGCCGCCAGTTTTCTCTTGAATCCTTACCTTCTCTACTACGCCGCGACGCCAATGATGGAAGTCCTCTTCATCTCCCTGATTGTTGGCGCGGCGTACTTCCTCACTGAATGGATGTATCGGCAGACTCTCGGCTATCTCATGGCAACAGCCTTTTTCATCGCGCTTGCAAGCCTCGCGCGCTTTGAGGGTTTAATCCTCATTCCCCTGGTTGGGGCCGTAGTGTTTTTCCGCCTCTTGGCGGCTCGGAAGCGTTACCACGAAATCGAGGCGGCAGCGATTCTTTTTTTCTTTGTCGCCGTGCTTGGGGCATTTGCCATCGCCACGTATGGCTGGCAGTTTGGCGGAGACCCCTTCGCATTCATGAACAGCGAATGGTCGGCGTACAGTCAACAGCGTGATTACGAGCGCCCCACGGAGGGGAAGCCGCTTGCCTCGCTCCAGTATCTCCTGCACGCCTCCTACTATATGATCGGATGGCCACAAGTCTGGATTGCACTGATTGCATTCTTGGCTGTCATTTTCTTCTCCCGCCAGCGCCTGCCGTTTCTTGCAGCCTCACTCGTTCTCATGAGCCCCCTCATCTTTGACCTCTTTGCCCTGTATCGGGGAAATATTATTCTCTACGTTGATGAACTCCCCCCATATGACTGGTTCTACAATGAGCGTTACGGCCTCTACTGGATCGGATTTACCGCATTCACGCCAATGGCGCTGGCCGGGCTTCAACATTTGAAGTCCATCGAGGCATCTTCGGGAGTTTGGAAGCGCCTTTGGTATACCGTTACCGGCGCCACCAAGCTGTCTCTCGGCGGCATCATTGCTGTGACGGTCCTCGCGGCGAACGTGCTGTATTTTTCGGAAGTTGCATTCATCGAAAAATTTTCTGTGGTGAAGGAATCAGCCAAGCGCTACCCCGTGGAGTCACAGATGGGGGTGGTACGTGCGCTGAAGGAACGCTATGACCACGGAAAAATTTTCACGACACGCCATGACTATGTGGTTGTGAGTGCGGGCATTCCTCTGTCGAGCTACATCTATGAAAGTAACTATCGGTACTTCGACCAGACACTGGAGCGTCCCTGGCTCTTTGCTCGCTGGGTGGTCATGCTAAACAACGATACCAAAAATCAGAACACGCTTATTCCCAACTGGTCACGCTCCAATGAACGGATCTCTCTCACCTGGGGTGACTCACCGGTCTTTCGGCGCTATTACAATCTCATCTACGAAAATACATACGAGCGCGTATACCAACTGAACGAGGCTGCCGTGGTAGAGCAGTATGTCCTGTACCACCGACTCGACAGGCAACACATCCCATCTTTGAACCCCGAGCTTGCCCGCTGGAATCCGGAAACCATTTATCGGGAGATGGGCGGACAGGCATTTGTTGACCGCGATGATGCAAACCTCGACTCCACGCCACCAGCAGAAACTGCAAAAGTTTCATCCGCCACAGTCAAGGCAGCAGCCGGGGTACATGAATATCGCGTCCAAAAAGGCGAAACGCTGTGGGATATCGCTGCAATGTTTTATGGTGACGGCGCATTATGGGAACGTATTGCAACTGAAAACAACGTGAAAAAGCCCTATCGTATCTACCCCAATCAGATTTTAAGAATTGCAGGAAACCGCGCCTAAGTTGCGTATAATACTCCGTACAAAGCATGCGATCGCTCACTCTCGTGCTTATTTTCGCAGCATCGGCGGGAATTCTTGTATGGCGCTTCCATCAGCGGATCAGAGAGGATCCCGTTCTGCTCCAACGATTGGTCTGGCAGACCATTCGATTTCGATTCATTCATAGGGACGGCCTCGCAGAAAGCGAATCAGGAAAGACTACATCCGAAAGTCAGTCATACGCCTTGATAGCCGCGGTCTTCATGAATGATAAAGACGCCTTCGACCGCGTTTGGGCATGGACAAGGGAAAATTTGGAGCGCGATGATGGATTGTTCGCCTGGCGCTGGGAGAGCGGCTCCGTTACCGATTATCATACGGCCCCCGATGCCGACGAAGACATTGCCTTTGCCCTGATTATCGCATCAAAAAAGTGGAGTGAGCCGCGTTACCGGGAAGAAGCGCAGGTAATTTTAAAAAGCTTCTGGGAAAAAGACACCTCCCTCGTTGCCGGCAGACGATACATAACAGGTGGCGACTGGGCGCAGGGTGACGAGTCCGGCGCAATCGTAAACCCATCGTACCTCTCCCCGTTTCACTACAGTCTTTTTGCCGAATACGACAGGGAGCATCCCTGGGAGTCGCTCATTCCTTCCTCATACGACATTTTACGGCAGTGCTCCGGGGAAAAGGGTCTTGCGAAGGACTGGTGCAAGCTGGATCACGCGGGAATGCTCCTTGAGACCTTCGAGTTCGGCGGGAAGGATCCAAATGTATACTCGTACGACGCATTTCGCGTACCGTTTCGGCTGGCGGTTGACTATCAGAACTCCAGCAGTCCCGAAGCGTTCGCTTTATTGAAAGCCTCCACCGAATGGACACGGACGGAGTGGGAAACTCAGAAGAAAGTCTATGCTCGATACCATCAGAACGGCGAAAAAGCCGGGCCTGAAGAGTCGCCGGCGGCATACGGTGCGCTTCTCGCCGCATTTTCAATGCTTGAACACGATGACGCAAAGGACCTCTACCGGGCAAAAATCTCGACACTAAGATTGTGGCTTTCAAACCCTAGCTTCTATGATCTCGCATGGGTCTGGTTCGGCCTCTCCTTCTATAACGGCGATTTCAGGCAATAGCCAAAACGCCTGACGCTGTGCGGCAGACGCCCGCCTCTACAGAGGCGGGCTACCATAGAAAAGCCCAAAGCGAGCTTCTCCTATTTTCGAACACCTCGGGGTTAAAAGCCGGGCCGGCTTTTGACGGGAATTTCAGTGAGCCGGGTTTTTGACTCACGTGAGCGTTAAGAAATTCCCTGGGGCGGTGCTGAGGGGGCGCCGCGGACCGCAGAGAGAAAGTAGAGAAGCGAGCCAACCCTTGACGCAAAGCAAAATTCCCGGCCCCGCCGGGAATTTTGCTTCGTCCACAATCGCCAACAATGAGCCTGAGAATGAGCACTTTTCCTTTTATTCACACGATGAGACTGCTTGCGTCGTTTTCCATCACCTTTATAGTCTATTGAGGCATTTTCGCAGAGTTTGCTTAGTCTTCCCGACCGAGGCCATGCGAAACGCCATCTACATAACTTAACCCCCAAACTCATGCATACTTCCTTTCTTCGGAGAGTCGTGCTTATTGCAGCGAGTGCTGCAGCGATTCTCGCCTTCGTACCCGCGCATGTCTTCGCAGCCGGGCCGAATTTCAGGATCTCTGCTGTCGCGGTTCCGAATACCCCTATAGTCAATCAACCTACCTCCATTACGGTAACGGTTGAATCGGGAATCTCCGTGACGAATACGATTGTGGACGTTGAAGTATTCAACGAAGCAGGCCAACGAGTCTTACAAAAGTATTTTGAGGGGCAGAGCTTCTCAAAGGGGCTCCGCCGCTCGTACCAGATGAGCTGGACGCCGAACGCCGCAGAGAAATACCGCCTTCATACAGGTATTTTCCGCGAGCACTGGTCCGGGCTTTACCAATGGTCCAATGACGTGCTTGCTATGACTACTTCATCCGCCGTAACAGCACCCGTGCCGACGCCGATTATCCAGACTACCATTCAGACCACCAGCGCCCTTCTTCCGACAACCTCTACAACCACAGTTGCGCCCGCGCCAATTTCTTCGACAGCACCGGCACAAACGCCGGTAACCACCGAGGCCGTTCCACAGTCCGTCTACGAGCCAGCCCCAGCCCTTCAAGAAATTGAAATTTGGTGGCCAACGGCAAATAGCTGGGTCTCGGGGAATGTTCCTCTGAAAGCACTGCTGAAAAATGCCGATGTCAACCGCTACAACATGTTCTGGCAAGTTGACGGCGGCCAGTGGAATGGTATGCCGACAAACCTAGCCGACTATCCCCACAAGGAAGTGGTCGTCAACTTCACCGGCTGGTCATGGAAGGGCTCCGGTCCCTACATGATTACCTTCATTGTGCAAGACTTTTCTGGCGCAATACTGAAACAAAAGACCATTCCCCTCTACGTCGGCCAGCAGCCCGTCTACGAACCGGCACCTACACCCGCTCCCGCTCCAACTCCTGCTCCCGCACCAACACTAACGCCAACTCCCTCGCCTACTCCTACCCCAACCATTTCATCTGCCAATCCGCTTTCTGGTGCCAGACTCTGGGTAAACCTGAACTCTGACCCAAAGCGATGGGCTGATGCACGGAGGGCGTGGGATCCCTATAACGCGGGACTCATGGACAAAATCGGGAACCAGGCGGAGACCCAATGGTATGGCAATTGGAATACTGACGTGTACCGGGATGTAAAAGTCAGTATCGACAGAATTACCGCTGACGGCGCGCTTCCGATATTCGTGGTCTACAACATTCCCCAGCGCGACTGCGGCGGGTACTCTGCGGGAGGCTTGGGCAGTCCGGACGCCTACCGCACATGGATTCGCGCTGTCGCTGATGCTGTCGGCAACCGCAAAGCGGCGGTTATCATTGAACCTGACGCACTTGCCGGCATGGACTGCCTCTCGGAAACTGAGCGCCAAACACGCCTTTCTCTGATTCGGGACGCAGTCTCCATCTTTAACGCGAAAGGAAACATCTCGGTCTACATTGATGCGGGACATCCACGGTGGAAAACTGCTTCGGTTATGGCGGATCGCCTAAAGCAGGCGGGTGTTGGAGAGGCTCGCGGATTCGCGCTCTCTGTCTCAAACTACATTACCGACACGGAAAACATCACATACGGCAGCGAAATCTCAAAGCTTGTCGGCGGCAAACCATTTGTGGCTGAGCGAAGCCGCAACGGGCTCGGCCCAACGGCCGACAATCAGTGGTGCAATGCAACCGGGAGAGCACTCGGTCTCCCGCCAACAACCAATACCGGACATGCGCTTGTTGATGCATTCCTCTGGGTGAAAGGCCCCAGCGGCTCGGACGGCTGGTGCAATGGCGGCCCGGCTGCCGGCGTTTTCTGGCCGGAATACGCACTAGGGCTCGCGCAAAGAACGAGCTGGTAAAACGAAGTATAGATAACTAAATGCGCCCCACGGGGCGCATTTAGGTTTTGTACTTAATTTAGTGCGTGTACGAGAGGTACTTTGATTAATTGGTCATCACCTGCACGGTTTTGAATGTTATCGTGCGCCCATCGGGCTCTCTGGCAAGAAAGTCAATCGTATATGGGCCAACTCCTCTCCAGTTCCACCCGGCTACATTCACCATCGCCTCTTTGTGCGGATAGTCGGCCGATGAATCATACATCGGATTCATGATGCCCCCATCGACTCTCCAAAACATTTCATATTCATCCAACGCGGAGCCTGAGAGTATCGCCTTAAACGGCTGCAGTCCGAGAAGAACGGCATTCTCTGTCGGCCACCACGCTTCTATATGTCGCGAAGGCAGAACTGGCGATGACGCCGAATCGGGAACCAGAAAGAATATCGCCGAATCTTTCCAATAGTGGAGTGAGCTCCACCCTGCCGCAAAAACACCAATCTTTACTTTATAGCGGCCGGCCACATTCGGCGTCCAGTGAACAGTATAGGTTTTTGACTCCAAGTGTCCAAAATTTTGGCCATCGAAGAATTGCTGGAATACTTTCGTGTGCGTATCAAGGTTATGTATTTCAATGTCGACAATGGTTCCTCCGAGCACATCGGAGAGATTTTTCACTGTCGCGTGGATTGCCACCGAATCCCCGTTCACAGGAGCTGCCGGAGTGGCGGAGGCATACCCTGTCAGAGAAATTGCTGCAGCACTGAGAGAATCGGGGAATACGCTGACGGATACAGCCATTGCCGCCGCTATTCCGATACATCCCCGAAGAAATACGGGCAAAGTACTAAACATATAGTATGATAAAGCGTTTATGAGTATCTAGAGAGAAAGACGAGCTCACTTTGTCTGCATTACGCGCCTGAAACAGACCGAACCACTCTTTTCTCCATGCGGACAATACATAGAGGTACTACAGCAAAAAACAGTTCTTTCTGCACAAGGAAAGTGTAGCCTATGGGCTACTCCGACGAGGAGCAACGAAGCGGGGCGGCAAAACATGCAAAAACCCTCGGGGATATGGCCAATTTCCGCCAGGCCGAGAAATCGAGGACGAGTGGCAAAGGACTGGCGGAAATTGGCTGATACCGCGGCCGGAAGGGATTTTGAAATGAGTTCTAATTTGTAAGTCTCGACCTCAGCGGTCGTCAAAAAGCTTGACGGATTCTTCCAGGCTTTACGTAATGTTGAGTTCGCTACGCTTATGATTCGAAAAACGACTTCTTTCTTTATCCTCGCACTGTTTGCTATCACGTTGATTGCTCCTGCCGCTTCCCATGCGGCAATATCCAATTGGCAAAAGGGTGTCACCATCCTGCCCCGCTGGGACGCAGACTTCGAAAGCCATTCATTCCGGCAATCAATTGACAATCTTATGGGAACGAACGTGAACTACGTAACACTCGTCGTTCCGATTTATCAGTCAAATATCTGGTCTACCGACA
>CAZOFN010000035.1:0-6482 GCA_964579195.1 uncultured Candidatus Saccharibacteria bacterium
GGTGCGGGGTGGGAGCCCGATTCAGGAGCACGTGTTTTGCCGCGATAACTTCCTCGAGAAGCGCCCATACCTCCGGTGGACGTTCTTCAAGCAGGCGGCCGGCACCGCGAATGTTATGCGCCATTTCGAGCTCAAGCAGCCGGCGAATCACAAATGGCTTGAACAACTCCAAAGCCATCTTCTTTGGAAGGCCGCATTGGTGAAGCTTGAGGTCTGGCCCTACGACAATAACCGAGCGGCCGGAGTAGTCCACCCGCTTGCCGAGAAGGTTTTGGCGGAAACGCCCCTGTTTGCCTTTCAACATGTCGGCAAGCGAACGGAGAGGGCGCCGCTGGATCTGCGATGCTACCGGCTGAGTGCCGCGACGAATGCCGTTGTCAATGAGCGCGTCTACCGCCTCTTGCAGCATGCGCTTTTCGTTTCGGGTAATTACCTCGGGCGCCTTCAGCTCGTAGAGCCGCTTCAAACGGTTGTTCCGGTTGATGACTCGGCGGTAGAGGTCATTCAAATCAGAGGTGGCAAATCTGCCGCCGTCGAGTTGCACCATAGGGCGGAGGTCGGGTGGGATAATCGGAATGATGGTAAGAAACATCCACTCTGGACGGAGACCCGCATGAATCATGCCGCGCACCACCTTTAGGCGCTTCAAAACTTTTTTCCTGGCAAGCGGGGTGGCATCATCAAGCTCTGCAGTAAGTTCCTTCTCAAGCCTTCCGAGGTCAACGCGTTCAAGAATTCTTCTCAGTGCCTCAGAACCAATTTCTGCGGTAAAGACATTCCCGTATTTCAGCGAGAGACGATGGTACTCCACCTCTGAAATTACGTTGAGCGGCTGCAGATTTCTGACCTCCTCCCGTGCCTGGTCACGAGCCTCCTTCAACTTTTGCAACTCGTTCTTGTCGGCCTTCTTGGTCTTTATTTTGTATTCTCGCTCAATGTCCTCAAGTGCGCCCGCCTGCGCCTTGGTATCAACGGAAATGATGATATACCCGGCAAAGTAAATTACTTTTTCAAGGTCGGAAACCGACATTTCAAGTATGAGGCCAATTTTGGAAGGGACGCCGCGAAGGAACCAGATATGCGAAACGGGGGCGGCCAGTTTGATGTGCCCCATCCGCTCACGGCGCACAATGGAACGCGTCACCTCTACACCGCACTTCTCACACACGATGCCCTTGTAACGGATACGCCGATACTTCCCGCAGTAACACTCGAAGTCCTTGGTCGGGCCAAAAATTCGCTCATCAAAGAGACCGTCTCGTTCCGGGCGATTCGTCCGATAGTTGATGGTTTCTGGCTTCGTCACCTCGCCATGCGACCATGACAGAATCACGTCAGGGGACGCAAGACGCAGACTGATGGCTTCAAAGTCTCTCAGTCGTGTTTCCATAAATTTCGTTCCAAACGACCCAAATGCTCCAAAAGTTTCAAATGTTTAAATTCTTTTGGTACCTTTGGTGCTTTTGGTGTGTGATTTATTTTGTCGTTACCTTTTCTTTAAGCGCTTCGGCGCCGACGCGACCCTCATCGGGCACTACTTCTTCCTTCTTTTCCACCAGATCAACGTTCAAGGCCAGTCCTTTCAGTTCATTTACAAGCACGTTGAATGACGCCGGGAGGTTGGGACTCTGAATCTTCTCTCCATTAATAATAGCCTCATAGGTCGCTGAGCGGCCCTGCACATCGTCCGATTTAATCGTCAGCATCTCCTGTAAAGTGTATGCCGCTCCATATCCCTCCAACGCCCACACCTCCATTTCGCCGAACCGCTGGCCGCCGAATTGAGCCTTGCCGCCGAGTGGTTGTTGAGTAATCAGCGAGTATGGCCCAATGGAACGCATATGAATCTTGTCCTCCACGAGGTGATTCAACTTCAACATATAAATATTCCCCACCGTCACCGGCTGAAGGAACCTTTCTCCCGTCCGCCCGTCGTAGAGCGTAACCTTTCCATGCTCCGGCAAGCCGGCCTTTTTCAACTCCTCCTTGATTTCATCCTCCGCAGCACCAGCGAGCACCGGCGTAATTGCCTGATAACCAAGAATGCGCGCAGCCCATCCAAGATGCGTTTCAAGTATCTGCCCAATATTCATGCGCGATGCCACGCCGAGCGGGTTCAGGATAATATCGACTGGCGTGCCGTCAGAAAGGTATGGCATGTCTCCCGGCGGAAGGACTCGGGCAATAACTCCTTTATTCCCATGCCGCCCGGCGAGTTTGTCACCCACAGCGATTTTCCGAAGTTGGGCCACTTCTATTTGAACCATCTTGATAACGCCAGACTCCAGTTTGTCTCCGTGTTCTCGAGAAAACTCGCGAATACCCACCACTCGGCCGCGCTTGCCGTGCGGCAGGCGAAGTGAAGTATCCTTTACATCCTTTGCTTTTTCTCCAAAAATCGCGCGCAGAAGACGCTCCTCGGGGGTCAAATCAGCCTCACCTTTCGGCGTAATTTTTCCCACCAGAATGTCTCCCGATGTCACTTCAGCGCCGATGCGGACAATGCCGGATTCGTCGAGATTCCGGAGAGCCGCCTCACCGACATTCGGAATATCAGCTGACGTCACCTCGGGACCAAGCTTGGTGTCACGCACTGAAATGGAAAAATCTTCGATATGGATGGAAGTAAATGCATCCTCCTTTACCAGCTTTTCGTTGATGATGATGGCGTCCTCATAGTTAAATCCCGCCCATGAAATGAAGGCAACCACCAGATTTTTTCCCAGCGCCAGTTCTCCGTGATCTATTGAGGAACTGTCCGCAAGAATGTCGCCCCTTTGCACCTTCTGCCCGCGAAGAACACGTACTGCCTGGCGTACTGCGGTTGACTGATTGGTCCGCATGAACGAATTCAGCCGGTGCTCCTTCGTCTTTCCGGTTTTAGCACTCTTTACCGCAATATGCTCTGCATCCACCTCGGTGATTTCCCCATCTTCCTCGGCGAGGAGGACTCTCCCGGAATCGCGTGCGGCTCGCGCCTCAACCCCGGTGGAGACAAGCGGCAGCTCTGATTTAATGAGAGGCACGGCTTGTCGCTGCATATTGGAGCCCATCATGGCGCGATTGGCGTCATCGTGTTCAAGAAACGGAATAAGGCTTGTCGCAATACTGACAGCTTGCTGGTTGGAAACGTCCATAAAATCAACCCGCTCCACCTCAACGAGCGTCGGCTGTCCTGCGATGCGGGCCTCGACCCGCTCTCCCTGAATTTTCCCGTCCTTCACTTCCGTCGATGCGTTCGCGATGACGTGCTGGGCCTCGGCAGACGCATCCATGTAAACAACCTCATTCGATAGAACGCCGTTGCTTACACGAACATACGGAGTCTCGATCAAACCCAGTTCATTGATGCGCGCAAAACTTGCAAGGTGCCCGACCAGCCCGATATTCGGGCCCTCGGGAGTTTCAATAGGACAAATGCGGCCGTAGTGCGTCGGGTGCACGTCTCTCACTTCGAACCCCGCCCGATCGCGCGTAAGGCCCTGAGGACCAAGCGCTGAAAGCCTTCGCTCGTGCTCAAGCTCGGAGAGCGGATTAATCTGGTCCATAAACTGTGACAGCTGAGAAGAGGTGAAAAACTCCTTCACCGATGCGATAAACGGACGGGCGTTGATAAGTTGAGCCGGCGTAAGCGTGTAGATGTCGAGAGTTGACATTCGGTCACGAATAATGCGTGCCATCCGGGCAATGCCGATGCGGAGCTTTTGCTGCAGCAGCTCGCCCACACCGCGAACGCGCCTGTTCCCGAGCGCGTCAATGTCATCCGGGGCTGCATCCTGCCGGTTATTCAAGTTGATAATTTCACGAACAACGGCAATAAGGTCCTCCAGCGACAAAACGCGTGAGGCATCATCCTTTGGGTTCTTTGAAAGGCCCAGCCGCTGATTAAACTTGTAGCGGCCAACCTCGGCAAGGTCGTACCGCTCGAACGAGAACATCGAATCAATGAGAGTTCGCGCATTGTCCACCGTTGCGAGATCACCGGGGCGAATGCGCTTGTACACCTCGATATATGCTTCGTCCCGGGATTCGCCGGTATCTTTTTCGAGCGTCTTCTTTATATAACTGACTTCTCCGGTATCCACGGCGTGGAATGCATTCATTATTTCCTCATTTTTCTCCATGCCAAAGACCCGGAGCAGTGAACTTACCGGCATTTTTCTTCGGCGGTCAATTTTGGCGATAATCGTGCCATCAGCTTCTGTTTCAAATTCAAGCCACGCCCCACGGTTCGGAATGATTTTGGCGCCATACAGTTTCCGCCCGCGGAGCGTATTCATAGTGAAGTAGACGCCCGAAGAGCGAATCAACTGCGACACCACGACACGCTCGACGCCGTTCACGATGAAAGTCCCCCGCGGAGTCATAATCGGGAAATCACCAAGGTATATCTCCTGCTCTTTTACCTCACCGGTACGCTTATTGGTCAGCTTTGCGCGGACGCGAAGGGCGGCCTCGTAGGAAAGGTTCCTATCCTTAGCTTCTGCCTCCGCGTACTTTGCCTCATCCAGGTAGTAATCAAGAAACTCAAGCGAAAGTTCTTTATTGGTGTAGTCTTGAAGGGGGGAAATCTCATTAAAAAGTTCACGAAGTCCTTTAGCAAAAAACCAATCGTAAGAATTCAATTGGACCTCAGAAAGAAGAGGTAGCTCAATAATCGGCTTGCGATAGCGGGAGAAGTACTTCTTGGGAAGTTTTTGCATACCAGGTAGTGGAAACTTGAATGTTTAAATTTGTGGTTGATAACCAAAGACTGTCTAGGGAAAATTCCCACTCTATATCTCCTCCATACCTTGGCTATGAAAACACTTACTGCGGTGAAGCCGCCTTTCGAGTCTTCACTCTATCCACAGCCATACGGCGCAAATACAAAAGGCAAGCCAACAATTCCCATCTATCTCGGGATTAGCTTACTTTTGCGCTGAACCTAATAAGAAGTTCGCAAAATAACCGCTTATTTACTATTCTTTCCTTACCATTCCCTGGGACACAAGCCGCCCTTCGAGAAGTGATATCATTTCTAGTATAGTACCCGCTCAATTCCTGTCAACCTAGTTAGAAGCCGCAATCGCAATGAAAACTGTGATTTGCGGAAAGCGACCCTGATCGCACTTTTCTTCTAACGGGGCCAACTCCGCATTGTCAAGCTAGAAGCTAACCTTGGGTAGTAAAGTCTCGGACTCATCAGCATCGAAGAAATTTTTCTTTGCGAACCCAAAGCTATTCGCAATAAGATTCATGGGGAATGTCTCGATGCGAGTGTTTAGCTCTAAAACGTTTGTATTGTAAAAACGACGGGCAGCCTGAACTTTATTTTCAGTATCGGAAAGTTCTCGTTGAAGTTCCAGATAATTCACATTGGCCTTCAGCTCCGGGTAATTTTCTGCAACTGCAAACAAGGTCTTCAGCGCGCCCGTCAGCATTCCCTCCGCCTGGCCGAGCGTTTTCGGGTCATGTGCTGACATGGCGCGAGTCCTCGCCTCGGTCACCTTTTGCAAAAGGCCGCTCTCGTGTGCCGCGTATCCCTTCACGGTTTCCACCAAGTTAGGAATTAAATCGTGCCGCCGCTTCAGCTGCACTTCAATATCCGACCACGCTTCATCCGCGCGGTTTCGTGACGCTATTAGACTGTTGTAGGCAAAAATAATCCAAAGAAAAACAAGGATTACAATTCCCGTTACGACGTAGAGCGTTATCATGACGAGTGGTATTATACCATGAAGGATATTGCAAGCAACAGAGAACTATGGAACCTGCAAAACCGTATACTACAGAGACGCTTCTTGTACCTCAACTCGAAAATGTCACCCTTTATGAGGAAATCAGAAGAATTCCCGGATCAGCAAAACTCATCGTGCTGGCGTTTTCCCTGGCGGCAGTTGCTTTCGTGGCACTTGGCGGATTCCTTGCTATCCTTTGGGCCACTGCCGGCATATTCATAGTAGTCTACGGTGCCATTGAGCGGGCGCGGCGAGAGCGGCTCATGCGAGCCTTCGCCGAACTCAATGGACTCAAGTTCCTCCCCGATGCAGGATTGGAGAGCTTTTCCGCAGACTTCTTTTTTCAGGGGCATTCACAGAAAGTCTCACACGTAATATCCGGTGTGTTTAACCGGCATCCCATTCGCTTTTTTACCTTTGAGTTCACCACCGGATCGGGAAAAAGAAAGACGAAACACTACAATGCCGGTATCGAGGCGTCGCTCGACGTCTCTATCCCTTCATTAATCATCTCTCCAAATACATGGAGTGACTATGAGCCCCATCAAGAGATGGAGCCGGTGCTGCTTGAAGGAAACTTTGGCGAGCATTTTCACGTATGGGCGGGAAAGGGTATGCAACGGGAAGCGCGTGAGGTTTTAACGCCCGATGAGATGTCGTATCTCATTGACCACGCAAGGGACTACACGATTGAGTTCCACCGCGATAAAATCTACTTATTCAAGAGAGATTACCCCATAAACAGCCCCGAGGAGCTCCAGA
>CAZOFN010000035.1:6492-8140 GCA_964579195.1 uncultured Candidatus Saccharibacteria bacterium
AGAACATTATCTCAGTCATACGCTACCTCCTGTCCGAGTGGAGCCCGGTAGTAAAGAGAATCCTAAACTAAAAGCCCTTCGACATAGCTCAGGGCTTTTAGTTTTTTGGGGTTTAATAGTCGTCGTGCGGCATCGGCGGCATTCTTTCCTCCTTCTTGGGAATATCAGTAATCGCCACTTCAGTGGTAAGCAGCATGGCAGCGACCGATGCGGCATTCTGCAGCGCTGATTTAGTGACCTTGACCGGATCAATGATGCCGGCCTTTAACATGTCAGAAACCACTTCTCCCGCTACTGCGTCAAAGCCGATATTCGAGTTCGGCGCCGCGCTTAATTTATCGCTAATTTCTTTCAAGACGCTCTCCTCGTCACGGCTTCCGGTGTTTCGCACAATTTGCCTCAATGGCTCCTCAAGCGCACGGTAGACGATTTTTGCGCCTATCTCAACGGCTTCTGCATTCCTGCCAACCTCGGTCTTCTGCAGTTTCTTTACATCCTTGAGCGCAAGGACGCCCGCCCGAATCAAAGCGGATCCTCCGCCAGGGACAATTCCCTCAGCAACTGCCGCCTTCGTGGCGTTAACCGCATCCTCAACCTTCAACTTCAAATATTTCATTTCGGTTTCCGTAGCCGCTCCAATGCGAAGCACAGCAACCCCGCCCGAGAGTTTCGCAACGCGTTCCTCAAGTTTCTCCCTGTCGAATTCTGACTTTGTTTCTTCAATTTGAGCTTTTAACTGCTTGATGCGCTTCTCAATCTCGGCCTTTTTGCCCTTGCCGCCAATGATGGTGGTATTTTCCTTTCCTGCAACAATGCGGCGCGCCGATCCAAGCATTCCAATTTCCACGTTCTCGAGTTTCAGTCCAAGATCCTCCGAGACAACTGTCGCTCCGGTAACGACGGCTATATCTTGGAGCATCTCTTTCCTCCGATCACCAAACCCCGGCGCCTTTACTGCAAGCGTTGAGAACGCGCCACGGAGCTTATTTACCACCAGCGTTGCCAGCGCTTCTCCTTCTACATCATCGGCAATAATGACAAGCTCTTTCCTCCCTGTTTTGGCTACTTTTTCAAGTATCGGAATGACGTCATGAATCGAGGAGATTTTCCGATCCGTAATTAAAATTTGCGGTTGCTCCATTGAAGCTTCCATGCGCTCCGCATTCGTCACCATGTACGCCGAAGCGTACCCCCGATCAAACTGCAGACCCTCCACAATTTCTTTCTCAATGCCGGTCCCTTGCGATTCCTCCACCGTTACCGCTCCGTCCTTGCCGACTTTGGCAATGGCTTCGGCAATGATTTTCCCGAGTTCTGCCGACTCGGCAGAAATGGTGGCAACCTGCGCGATTTCTTCGTTAGACTTTACGGGTTTTGCTATCTCAGAAAGCGCATCGACGGTTTCCTTAGCGGCGTATTCAATGCCCCGCCGTACCCACATGGGATCAATACCATCCTTAACATACTTCAAGCCTTCTTCAATCATGACCTGCGCGAGGACCGTGGCGGTCGTCGTTCCATCGCCCGCCACATCGTTGGTTTTTTCCGCTGCCTGTTTGATGACAGCCGCACCCAGACTTTCAAATTTATCCTCAAGCTCAATGTCCTTGGCAATGGTAACGCCGTCGTTCGTAATATTAGGCGCGCC
>CAZOFN010000036.1:0-8005 GCA_964579195.1 uncultured Candidatus Saccharibacteria bacterium
GCTAACCTGTTTCCAACCGATAATCTCGATTATCGGTTGGAAACAGGTTAGCGAGAATGGATTCAAAGCGGGAGGAACTAAAATTTATTTCAAGGAAAATCATGGCGTTACAATGCAGAAATCACTTGGGCCTGATCATATATGTTTTGAAGCGGAGAGCCGTGAAATGGTTGATAGGGTTGGTGAATACCTGAAAGCGCAAAATGCGGAGATCATACAGGGACCACTTGAACTTCGTGGCAAGAAGTATTCGCCTGGATACTATACGGTCGATTTTCATGATCCTGACGGCTACACTTTGGAGGTTGCTTATTCGCCTGCAAGTAGGATTACTTAAAGTGGTTTTCCTTTGTATCATAAATCAAGCGTTATGACTCTTTGGAATACAAATGAGCATAGTGTAAGGAAGAGAGATTTTCCTGATTTGCTGTATTGAAACAGGAGTCTCTCGTTTGGCTGTACAATTGGTGCATTGAAACCAATGGACTTTCAGCATAAATTTTGGGCGCTTGAAGTTGAGGAGGTGTTTTCGGCTCTTGATTCAACGCCTCAAGGGCTGTCCAAAGTGGAGGCGGAGCGGCGCCTCGCGCGATTCGGCAAGAACGTTATCCCCAAGCGGCGCGTCTCGCAGCTCTTCTTAATCCTCGGGCAGTTCAGGAGCTCGCTAATCCTTATCCTGGTCGCCGCGGGGGTCCTCACTGTCCTGCTTGGGGAATATGTGGAAGCTGCGGTCATTTTTGCTGCGGTATTTGCTAATGCAGCATTGGGGTATCTTCAAGAGCGGAAAGCTGAAGCGGTACTCGCCGCGCTTGAGGCATATGTACGCACCGAAACGCGCGTCAGGCGCGACGGTACCGAAGAAGAAATTGACGCTTCGCTCCTCATTCCCGGGGATGTAATTCATCTTCGACAGGGAGATCGTGTGCCGGCAGACGGGAGAGTCACTTTTTCTCGTGATTTTGAGGTGGATGAGTCGGTGTTGACTGGGGAATCTATGGCGGTCAAGAAAGATCCGGCAGCCTGCCCAGCCGACACCTTATTGCCAGACCGTGCTTCAATGGTATTTTCGGGGACGCTTGTGGTCGAGGGGCTTGCCGATGTGTTGGTGACCGCCGCGGGAACACGTGCCGAGTTCGGCAAGATTGCCGCATTGGCAACGGGGCAGTCAAAGACGGAGAGCCCGCTTCAGAAATCCATCGGCCGCTTCACTGGTTGGATTGGTTTAATCGTCGGTGTGCTTAGCGGTGTTTTATTTCTTCTCGGATTGCGGGTTGGCTATGGAGTCTTTGATATGTTTCTGATTGCGACGGCGGTTGCTGTTTCTGCCGTCCCGGAGGGGCTACCAATCGCGGTCACGGTGATTCTTGCAGTCGGTGTTGAGCGTCTTGCGCGCCGCCGCGGTCTTATCAGACGCTTGCTTGCGGCAGAAACACTTGGTTCTACTACTGTGATCCTCACTGACAAGACGGGTACCTTGACGGAGGCGCGTATGGTGGCTACTTCGATTGACCCGTTTCAGTCAGACGGTTCAGAAAAGGAGCGTGAGCTTCTGGAAGCCGCAGTTCTGACTACGGATGCAGTGGTTGAAAACCCCGATGAGGCTTCGGATCATTGGCGCGTTCTTGGAAGGCCGATTGAGGCAGCGCTGACAAGGGAGGCTGCCGCCCGGGGCGCATTTTTGCCGAGAATAATGCAGCAAAATCGGATACTTGATCGACTCCCCTTCAATTCAGATAGGAAATTTTCAGCGACTCTTTCTATTTCCCATAATGTTCAATGGGTAACACTCTTGGGGGCGCCTGAAGCGGTCCTGGAGTATACGGGCGTTTCCGTCGATGAGAGATTATTCGCTCTAAAGGAGGTCGAAAAGCGCGCGCGGCGGGGCGAGCGGATTCTTGGGGTTGCCGCTCGAAGGATAAGCGACACAGAAGAACATCCGCTTTCTCGTCTTCTAGAGCAAAAGGGCCTCGAGTTTTTGGGGACGGTATCGTTCCGCGATCCAGTTAGGCCGGATGTTGCGGAAGCGGTCAGGCAGATTTCTGCGGCCGGCGTGCGTACGGTGATTGTCACGGGGGATCATCAGGGAACAGCGGAAGCAGTGGCGCGTGAAGTTGGGATCCTCGATGGCGGTCAAGTTGTCAGCGCTAAGGAGTTGTCCGCGATGTCAGACCGTGAGCTGGATGTGGCTATTCGGGGAGCACGGGTATTCGCTCGTGTAACGCCAGAAGACAAGCTACATTTGGTTCGGCGTTTTCAGGCTTCGGGGGAGATCGTCGCCGTTACAGGTGACGGCGTAAACGATGCTCCGGCATTGAAGGGTGCAGATATAGGTGTGGCAGTTGGGTCGGGGACAGAGGTTGCCAAGCAGGTATCCGATCTGGTTTTGCTCGATAATGATTTCTCGACGATTGTTTCCGCAATTTTTGAAGGCCGCAGGATCGCGGAAAATATTCGGAAGGTTGTTGTGTATCTTCTTTCATCTGTGCTCGATGAGCTCTTTCTTATTGGTGGAGCGATTACTGTCGGCATTCCGCTACCGCTCGGAGCGCTGCAAATTCTCTTTGTGAACTTCTTTTCAGACAGCCTACCCGCCATCGCTTTTGCATTCGACGATGGCTCGGAGAGTCACCGGCAAAGTTCGCCGCGCCTTTTCCGGTCGTTCCTTGATCGAGAGACGAGGTTTCTAATCTTCGTGATCGGGGTTGTTACCAGCGCAGTGCTCTTTTTAACCTACGCCTTAATTCTCTCTCTTGGCTTTGACCAAAGTCTTGTGCACACCTTTGTTTTTGCGGCTTTTGGAACATACACGCTTTTTCTCGCTTTTGCCTTGCGAGATTTGAGAAAGAGCATTTTCCAGTACAACCCGCTTGGGAATTGGCGTCTTACACTGGGTGCGGCACTGGGGCTTGGTTTCATGGCTGCAGCAGTTTATTTTCCACCGCTGCAAGGCATACTCCATACTGTTTCTCTCCCACTCTGGTGGGTGCTCGGAGTGGTCGCAGTCGGCATTTTTAACGTAGTTTTGATAGAATTTAGCAAGCGCTTATTCCAAGACGCATGAACCATGCAGGGGGTGTGTGCATCGCGCCGCGCACAGAGGACATACTGGCGCTCTCCGGGTATGCAAAGTCCGAGAAACGGGGAAAATGATATTATCTTGTTATGTTTATTGAAGTTGTGGAGAGCCCAATATCGCGTGAGAAACTGGCAAGCATAGCCACCAATCAGTTTGGTAATTTGGTGAAGGCAGTCGTTGATATTGAACGGGGAATTATGGCGATTGGGGGCGAGCTGCACGCCGATGAGGAGGCAATCTTGATCGAGCGGGGATCGAGTCAGGAAAACTTGTGGGGTATCAACCTGTATCCCGCTAACGTTGGCGACGACTTTGTTGAGTTTGATTCAATGGTTAATATCCGCCCTTCGCAGGGGAATAACTCGCGAAATGTAGAAGATAGTGAAATTCAGGAAAAAATTCGAATCATTGTCGGGCAGCTAGTGAGTCAGTGATATGGCATACCAGCATGAGAATCTTTTCGGCGGCAGGTGGAAGAAGCTTTCCCTCATAGAGCAGCTTGCGAATGTGGGGAGCGAGGTAGGTCGCGCGGCAAAATGGCAGGAGAAAGATGCGGCTTCGTATGAGGCTTCCTGGCGACGGGCGCTTGAGCTGATTGACTTGACTATGCAAGATGGGCGCTGGAAGAGTCGCCTGAAGGAGGTCAGCCGCGTACGGGAGGTACTTTCTGGGGTCGTTCTCGGAAAAAATTTGTACAAGACATCACTTCATGATCTCGAACGATACTTTTTCAATTTTGCCGTAGCGGCAAGATTAAAGAGGTAGTAGTTTTTTGCCTGATATGGCTCGCGCAAAGATAAAAAGCCACCACCTTTTGCGGGATCTGGGAGTTATCGTTCTCAGTATCCTGGTCGCATTGCTCCTTGCGAAAAGCGGGATTATCGAGTCCCTTGTTGAGGGAGCATCGCACTCCCGGTTTTGGAGCATCTTTGTGGCCGGTTTCTTCTTTACTGCTGCTTTTACCACAGCACCCGCTATCGTGGCACTCGGCGAAATTGCGAAGCTTGAGCACCCGATTCTCGTGGCCCTTATCGGGGCAGCGGGGGCGATGCTCGGAGATATGATCATTTTTCGCTTTATCCGGGATAGCCTTATTGAGGATCTGCGGTATCTCTTCCAGTTTCCCCGGAGATCGCGCTGGGCCTGGATTTTCCATCTGCGCCTTTTTCACTGGCTGCTGCCCTTCGCGGGTGCCTTGATTATTGCCTCCCCCTTGCCGGACGAGCTGGGAATTACACTCATTGGCCTTTCCAAAACAAAGGGCAAGCGATTTCTCCTCATTTCATTTGTGTTTAATTTTCTCGGTATTTTGATGATCGGTGCCGCGAGCCGATTATGGTTTTAATCAAAGATAAAATCTCGGGATTTAGAGTTTGCTATACTTGAGAAGGTTCTCAGTCTTCGCGAAAGGGAGGCCGCATGACGAGTTACTGGCTCGCTCCACTAGTTGCGGTAGTCCTGAGTCAGGTGGCTTCCATCGCCACCTCAATCTACCTCCATCGCGCGTTGGCGCATGGTGCTCTCAGACTCCACCCCGTTCTTGACCTGATTGCGAGTGCCGTAATCTGCGTTACGACGGGGCAAAATCGGAAGGAGTGGGTGGCTGTCCATCGGAAACACCATACCTTCACCGATCGGGACGGTGACCCGCACAGTCCTCTTCTTCTCGGTTTCTGGCGCGTGCAGCTTTTCAACGTACGCTATTACATACGAGAGGCCAGGAATCGAAAGACGGTAGACACGTTCGCGCCAGACATCCATGAACGGTGGATGGACAGGGATCCGTGCCTCGGCCCGATTCTCGGCATCCTCGGGCTTTGTTGGCTCATGGGTCCTGTTCCGGGAATTGCGGCTGCTGCAATGCACGCAGTTCTCTATGTCTTCATCATTGCTCCTCTCATTAACGGGCTCTCTCACTGGCGTGGGCAGCAGAGCTTTCCTAATACCGCCTACAACCGACCGATTCTCGCGTGGTTCACCGGCGGAGAGAGCCTTCACAACAACCATCATGCTCATCCGAAGGCGCCGAAGTTCAGCGCCCGGCGGTGTGAGTTTGATCCGTCGTGGGCGCTGATTCGCGCACTGGCTGCAGTTCGGCTCGCAAGAATCACCGGAAGTCTTATCCGGCTTTCGGTATAAGCGCCCGGGCGGATCTTGGTTGGCGAGGGCTCGCGCGGTACCGCGCGAGCCCTCAACACTACATTTTATTCGCTCAATTATGGAATCACTCGGATTTATTGTTCCCGCATTCGTTGCCGGGCTTCTCACTTTTTTGATGCCTTGTACCTTGCCGCTGGTGCCTGCCTATCTTGCGTTCATTTCTGGCGTGTCACTGGAGGATCTGGAACAGGAACGTATGCGCCGTGCAGTCCGTCGCAAAGTGTTTTTAAACGGATTTGCCTTCATTATTGGTTTTTCCATCGTCTTCACTTTAGTGGGGATGCTTGCGGGGCTGATCGGGAGCGAGCTCTATTTTGCAAGGCTGTGGTTTGCACGTGTCGGAGGGGTGCTCGTTATTTTTTTTGGCCTCTTTATGCTAAACGCCGTGCGCCCTTCTTTCCTTATACGCGAGTTTCATGTTTCGCTGCCGGTGCTTTTCCGCCGGGGCCAGGCCTCAAATTCGTTCTTGCTTGGTGTAATCTTTGCGACAGGCTGGACTCCCTGCATCGGGCCTGTTCTGGGATCGGTTTTATTCCTTGCATCAGCATCGGCTACTGCCGCAAAGGGCGCATTGCTGCTTCTCGTCTTTTCGGCAGGGCTCGCCATTCCCTTCCTTTTTATCGCATTGAGCGCCGGCCGCGTGGCGGCATACATCGCGCGATTTACACCGTGGTTAAAATTTATTTCCGTCATCGGCGGAGTCTTCCTCATAGTATTGGGAGTCTTACTCATGACGGGGAATCTCGGCCTGATTGTGACATACGGGTTTCGGCTCTTCGATTTCATTAACTATGATAGCCTGATTGATTACCTCTAGTATTGAGTGAAGTCATATCTTCGGGTATTCCTCAAGCAGAGTTCGCCTTATTTAAAATACTGCCAAAAGAGTTCGCGTCTTGAACAAGCGTATGGCTGCAGTCTTTCAATAGCTTCTTAGTATCGGTGATTCGTATACGCACTTTTGCACAACCTGCTGATTTTGGGCTGAATTTTGTGGATAACTGGAGTCCTTTGTGGATATCAAGAGCAGTACTATAGTTAATTTATCATTATTTTTTAGGGAAAGACTCCTGATCTTTTGAGAAGTTGAGACGCTCTTTGTTTTAACATTCTCACGGAGATTTTATTATTCTATGCGATCTACTTTTTGCGCGTTGTTCTACACCTCGGCGGGGGTGCTGTTTTTTGTCTTACTGGCACTGCCTTCACCGGCGTCTGCTGCAATCACGGTGCCCGCGCCCCCGATTGATGTGCTGTTTGCCGATGAAACAGCAGGCGGAGGCGCGTTCATTCCTCTTATGCAATTCCGACTTGCCGGTGATGGGTCTTCTACGTTGACGAACGTGAAAGTCGCCATCCACTCAACCACTACTGCAAATAATCTTACGACGGGAGAAATCAATAAACTTTTTCTTTTTAAAGATTCCGGCGCTCATTTCGGTTTTCAACCAAGCGAAGATACGCAATTGAACACGGGTGCCAATGTGGTAACGGATCCCGCAACAAGTACATTAATTACTATTACGGTAGACAGTGCCAGTAATGCGGTTGCCACCACGCCCACAGAGTACTTTGTGGTAGCTAAAGCTACGACGAGTGCCGCCATTGTGAACGGCCATGCACTCTATGCCACTACATCCGCCAATTGGATCACGACATCAGGGACAGCGCTGGGTGATGCGTTTACTGCTCAAAGAAAAATCACGTTGTCTCAGTCAGCCAATATCAAGATTAGTGAAGTCAGCGCGGGGACCGCAACGAATGCAGGAGATGAATTCGTTGAACTTTATAATGCGTCCGAGTTTCCTGTTGACCTCAGCGTTTTGCCGCTGAATCTGCATATTTTTAACGCTTCCGGCGGGGCAGGCGCGAAAACGCTGACATACTTTAAGTCGTCTATTCCGGTGCACGGCTTCTTCTTGATAACCTCCCAAACCAACTACAGCGGCTCGACTCCCGCTGATGCGGTATACACGACACTGTCCGGTAACACCTTGGTGGCCAATGCGGGCGTGAGCATTGCTACTTCTTCCGCCGTGGCTAATGCGACGAGTTCGGCGATTGATGTGTTGGGCTGGGGGAGCCAGCCCTCGGCCAACTGTGAAAATGCCGACACTGCGGGCTCCGCGTGCGCTACCGGGCTTGCTGAGAATGGCGCGAGCCTCGAGCGCCTTGCCCAGGGGTTTCCAAGTGCCACCTCCACAGCGGCTTCGATGTCGCCGAGCGGCGTGGATGCGGGGCGCGGCAACGGCGTGGACCGCAACGACAACTCCGCCGAGTTTGTGTCGCAGACTACACCGGTTCCGCAAAATGCAAATAATCCTTCGGAGTTTCCCTTTGGCGGCGGCGGGACGGACTCTGAAAAACCGAAGGTCACGGGCTCATTTCCAGGCTCGAGTCAGACCAATGTGCCCCCAGACATGGCATATATCGGTTTTAACTTTAACAAGGTTGTCGCCACCTCGACGGTCATTTCCGCTGTCGCCACTTCCACCGTCACATTGACGGCCCAGGGCTCAAGCACCAATCTCTGCACGAGCGTTGCCTATAATCCCTTTCCCGGGAATTTTGAGCCGTCTGCGAAGTGCGTGCTCTCGGCTTCGCTAACGGCAAACACCACGTATACCTTTACCGCTACCAGCACCATTGCTGACTTAACGGGCAACGCGCTCGACCAGGACCAGTTCACGGCAGGTAACCAACCATATCAAATTACATTTACAACCGGCGGAGCGGGTGCCTCCTTTTCGAATACGACGCCGACCGCCG
>CAZOFN010000037.1:0-7890 GCA_964579195.1 uncultured Candidatus Saccharibacteria bacterium
CGAACCTGTGATACCCTTTCGGGTAAACCTGCTTTCCAAGCAGGCGCACTAGACCACTATGCGAACCCTCCAAATCATGGAAGGACAGCGACAAGCGACGCCTCCATGATACTCCTACTCAATTCGGGCTGCTCGGATTTTACACAGTTTTTACCTTCCCATAAAGACCGCAACTTGACCGAAATAGCCGACTGGGCATATAGTCGAAGTGCCTCAGGCAGGGCATCCGGGTGACCGGAGGCCTCTCCTGCAAGGCGATTCCTGTACACCGCAAGCCCACAGAGGGAGGCGCGCGTGACCGTGACCGATACGGGCACCAGCGAAACGCCGCCGGGCTAGCGCAGTGAACCCAGGATCGGGGGCGAGACGGATGCAAGAAGCCCTCTGTGAGGGCTCGGCCGGGCTGGACCCAGCCATTCGATTGAGCGGGTAGCCCGCCAAGGCCTAAAGCCACTGTAGACAACCGTCCCCCTCGTTCCGCCCCGGGCGCGCCATCGCGCCCGGGTTCTCCTTTTTTATGGAACAAAAAAGTGAAGTGATTTGAGACAATAATACGCTATAGCAATGTAACATTAAGACTTTCGAACGTTGCTCTCACCCCTTTTTACTAAGCTCCCTTAAAGCCTCAACAACATTTTTGGCATCATCCAATCCGTTGTGTGCCGCAAGAATCGGCTCGCGGCCGAATGCCCGGAGAATGGTGCTCGACATGTAGTCATCGGCCGGCACCCCGCATGCCTTGAATACCTCGCGAACATTCACCAGTTGGGATTTTTGAAAAGGAAATGAAATGCCCAAAAATTTTGCGTTATCCTCGAGCCTCTCAGCGTCTCTGCCGTATGCCAGGTACGGCCCCTCGCCTCCCCAGACGGCGAATTTCTGAATCGCGAGAGCCAGTGAAATCCCCTTCTCATCCACCTTCGCCTGCGTAATGCCGGTAAGCTGCATAAAGTACTCTGAGAGCGCGGGGTTCTTCACGGGTTTTACAAATAAAAGAAACTCATCCAAAACCTGGAAATCATCGGTGCGGACTTTGACCGCGCCAATTTGGACGATCTCCCGGTACTCCCCGGGGCCGGTCCAGCCACGTTCTTGACTCCCCTCCCAGGCGGTATACTCCGTGTCATAGACGACGACCTCGGATGCCAGCTTAAACATTAGTTTCCCGTGCGCGCCTCCCAAGCAAAGTTGCAAAGCGCTCATTAACCGGCGGATGCGTCACTCTTCGACTCGGCTCAGGGCAAGACTGTCGAACTTCAAGCTTCATTGCTTCTTCCAACTAACGCTTTAATTCTTTCTTCTACTGGCGGGTGTGTCATGAATAACTTTACAACCCACGGTATTTTGCGGCCGCGGCCGGCATCGGCCTTGAAGGGATTCTCAAAAAAGAGATGGGCGGTAGCATTGGTCGCGGAGCCAAGCGGACGCGGGTAATCGGAAATTTTTTGGAGAGCCGAGGCCAGGCCGTCGGGGTACCGTGTGAGCAGGGCGCCCGATGAATCTGCGAGAAACTCGCGGCGCCGTGACACGGCAAGTTGCATGAGCGAGGCGATAATGGGGGCAAGAATGGAGAGCGCAATGCCGATGAGAATCAGCACTCCTCCTGCCCGGCGGTCGTCATTGTCACTCATGCGGCCCCACCAAAGAGAGCGCATGAAGATGTCGGAGAGAATTGCGATGAAGCCAACGAGCACCACGGCAATCGTGGAGACCAGCATGTCACGGTTCCCGATGTGTGAAAGCTCGTGCGCAAGCACGCCTTCGATTTCCGCCTTCTCCAAGCGCTCAAGGAGTCCCGTGGTGACCGCAACTACTGCATGTTGGGGGTTCCGCCCCGTGGCAAAGGCATTGGGTGACGGGTCCCCGATGACATAAAACTTCGGCATGGGGAGACCGGCGGTAATGGTGAGATTTTCGAGGATCCGGTAGAGCTCGGGATTTGATCGCATGTCAACGGGCTTTGCCCGGTGGAGCGCGAGAACAATGCGGTCGGAAAACCAGTACGAAATCAGATTCATGAAAACGGAGAAGCCCACGGCAAGGTAGAGAATCCCCGGATTCTCATATACCCGGGCGAATACCCACCCAATGGCAATCACGAGACCGAAGAACGCGGCCATCAAAACCCACGTGCGCCAGACATTTTTTGAGACCTCAGTATAGAGTGTTGCCATATGATGAGTAGATACCGCTGCCATCCTCTAAAATCGGCGAACTTTCCTCTCTCGTGAACACGCGATACCCCACTGCAGTAAGCAGCAAGAGGAAGAGAAGTGCGAGCGCAACGAAATTAATTTCCTTCATATTATGAGATGCTACTCAATAGCGAGCGGAAGCTGAACAACGTCGGCCATTGCCCCTGTTGACGGCTCAAACTGAAAAAGTCTCAACGCAAAACGGTTCTCGGACGAGCGGGGAATCACGATTTCGTCCTGGAAGACGCCGAAGGTTGCTCCCCGAGGGCGTTCGACTGCAACCAAGCGGCTCACTATGCGCCTGTCCGATTCGTCCACAATCGCAAAGTGCAGCACATCTTCGAAGACGCGTGCGGCTCCTCGAATGGCAAGCTTCTCGCCCGCTTTTATCTTCGCTGGCGCTCTCGGCTCCACGAGCAGGATGTTTTCCGAGGCAGTCCGCAAAAGGAACGTGGAAACGACTTTATCAACTGCTCGAGTGCACTCAAGTAACGCGGCCGGAGGGACTGGCGGGTCATAGGTAACTACGAACTCAAGCGAACCGCCAACCTCGCGCGGCAGCCCATAGCGCTCACCGGGATCTTCGAGGGTGAGAACACGAAGTTTTTGTTCATCGCTCGAACTGTAGCGAGTATCAACAAAGACATTGCCGCCAATTTTCCGCTGGCTCGTGCCGCTTTGCCACCCGGATGGGACTTCTGGCCTCGTCTTCACGGAAAGCACACACCCGGCAATTGGTTTGTATGAAAGCACCCGGCTCTCTTTCGGCTCCCACAACGTCTCATCATATCGAAGGGAGAAGTAGTTGTCCTCGAATGCCGGAAAACGCGAAACGAGAACGCCATTCGCCGCATACGCAAGATTCACGGTAACCAGCGACGGGATGACTACATTGTCCTCGACTCCGCGAATGCCCGCCGCGGTTACCGTCATTCCCGGCTTTACGTCGGTATAGAACAAATCCTCCCCCAGCTCATCGGTAATCGTATACGCCTCGGAGAGCGACAAGAGGATCTCCCCACCGTCATCGCGACGCACCACGATAATCTTTCCCGAGGGGAGGGTGGTTTCCGCCGTGCCCCGAATGGTCGCGGACTCACCCTTTAATGAGCCTTCTGCGTCGCGACGAAGCAGCCGGTCAACCTGAAACACGCCAAGGATAAAAATCCCGATTAAAAAGAGTATGAATAAAAGTCGCTTTCCCTCCATGGTTTCCGCCAAAGTCCTGGAGCTCAAGAGAAGAACACCCAGCCCCGGACTTCGCTCGTATATTACCCGAGGTAGTACGTGACTGCCAGAGACACCCCCGGTTGCATAAAGGGCTATTAAAATCCTCCCCGGCGTATGCCGGGGAGGATTTTAATTGGCGGTTATTTATGGAGCGTTTCGTGGTAGCGCCTCCAGAAGATATCGAGTCCCCAGATTACCAAAAGCACCGGCCAAAGCCGCGCAAGAGAAAGCGGCGGCAGCACCCTGAAGTTTTCAAAAAGAAGTATCAGCCCCGCGAGGACAAGCACTATCGGCCAGAAAAGATTCCGTTTTTTCATTTGATGATATCCGCGGTCAAGTTGCTCACTATTCATCCCCTTGATACTACGTCAAGATAAACTCTTCTTCAAATCGGATTTTCAACACCCGCCTGAATTTTCGACTGGGGCAGGAGAGAGCATGAAGAATCTTCCCGCGGCGAAATCTCCCGTGTCCTCACAATGACATCGAGAATTCAAAAACTTTGGCGAACGGCGCTCTCCAGGGATGCGACTATCCCCTGGTAGTGTGCTGTTACAGCTTCCGGCTCGCCTTCGGCTACGATGTGGTCAACGGCCACCAGCCGCCCGCCGGCATCAAGCATGGTGAAAATGGCCCTTTTGCCAGCAGCCTCCGGCAAGTCTGCTCGCAGCGTCCCTTCAATTTGAACCCCAACAAAGTCGCCCACACGCGTGGGTGTGATAGTTTTTTCTGCAAATTGAGTCTCTACTTCCTGCACCGCCCGTTCATACGGTAGCTCGCCGGTTACATTCACGATGATCAAGCCCTCATCAGATGGCCCATCGCCCATGCCAACTGCCGCGACTCCCGGCTCCACTTCCTCGAGAACCCACGAAGCCGGATACCTAAACTGAAACGGGTATGCGGCAAACGTATACGTTTTCCAGTTATCCCGGTCGGCGTTCTTTGCCAAGTCAGGTTGGAGGACAGGTACCTTCTCGGAGGGACTGAGAAGAACGTATCCCACAGCGAGTGCCGCGACAACCACTATAAGGATGATAACTATCATGATGACTGTTACGTTTTTCATGGGTTGGTAAAACACGTGCGCAATAATTCCATATTTTTCCGGTCGGGCCCGTTGCCGTCAAAGCCGGGAACCTCGAGAATCCACGCAGCCCGGTAAAGCTCCCTTCGCTTTGCCAGAACTTTGAACCCGGAAAGGCCGATATGGCCCTCCCCTAAATTTTCATGGCGGTCGTGACGCGAGCCGGATACCGTTTTTGAGTCATTAATGTGCAGAGCCACCAAATTATCAACCCCAAGCCCTTCGTTGAGAAGGCGCATCATTGTATCAACGCCCGCCTCGTCATACTGCTCAATCAATCCTGCAGCATATGCGTGTTGCGTATCCCAGCACACCTTCACCCGCGGCGACCTCACTGCCGCAAGAATGGCCCCAATGGCTTTGGGGTTCCCGCCGACTTTCTGTCCCCCGCCGGCGCTATTTTCAATGATAAGCTGCACTCTCCCGGGAACGTACGCCAGTATGCGCTTGAATGCCTCAACGATGATGGAAAGGCCAGCCTCGGTGGCGTCTCCCGAGCCCACATGGAAAATTAGCCCTTCGGCGCCGATGACAGCCGCAATTTTCAAGTGCTCTGCCAAATTTATCTCCGATTTCTGGCGCATCGCGGCGTCCGAACTTGTGAGGTTTACGAGGTAAGCACCATGAAGGTACACCGGCCCTATTCTCTCTTTTTCGCGCAATCGTTTGAACTCCCGTATGTCGCCTTCGGCGTGACCACGCACGCTCCACCCGCGAGGAGAAGCACCGAATATCTGGATACATTCAGCGCCGACGGCCTTGGCGTTCACAATGCCATTAGCGAGCTTCCCTGCCGCCGAAACGTGCGCGCCAATTTTGGGGAAATCCATAAAGAGCGCTAAAGCGCGCTAACTTCATCAATGAGTTTCCCGCGAAGAAGCCGCCTTGTGCGCTATACTCCTCCTGTGCTTCGCCACTTCAGCCAATGTCAGGCCTTTCAGGAATGGATCCTCAATATCTTCAATAAGAATATCCGCCTCAAGCGTCTCGGCGGAACACTGTGCGAGCCGCGCGCGCAGAGAATCAATAACGCCCGGGTATGCGGCAAGTTGTCCCGGAGGAGAGTATTGTTCAATCAAGTCCATGAGAAAACGCGCCGAAGACTCATCCTCCGGCATGTATCCTGCAATACGCGAGGTAAGTTCGCAAAAGGCAGCTCGCAATTGACCGGGATCAGTAATCTTTTCGCGGAGCGCCTCAAAGATATCCATGAACGACTCCTGGCTCACGCGGGGATTTCTTCGGAACTCATGAGCGCGCGCAACCCCCCGCCTGTAGACATCTTCCGCCGTAAGTCCCGAGAGGCTCGCTACAAAATCTTCTCGATCCCAAAAGAGCGTGGTGATACGTTCTCGAGCAGTGGCAGGACCCGCCCAAAATAATCTATAGGCCCGACCTTCCCGTAATCCATCACCTACAACTCTTTCATAGCTATGGAAAAATCCCCAGGCGGTATCCCTATCCTCAGGAGTTACCATCTCCGGCTGCTCTTCCAAAAACTGAATGTACTGGCGGAGCAGTAAACCTTCCGCCTCTGCGGCGCGCTCTGCGGTAAGAATCTCTTTATCCCTGAGAAACGATGCTTTTTCTTCACGCCGAGAAGGAGCTGCATCTTTACCTGCCTTCGGCCGTGACTCGCGCATTGCCGCCTTAATTGCCGTTCTCACCACTCCGCGATCTTCGGCATTTTTGCTCATTCTCGCGATATAGCAGTAGGCGGTTGGACGCTCAAGCGTCGAGAGGAGAGCGGCTTTTTCACGAAGCATCTCTTCGAGCCGCCTTCCGTTTACCCCCGGCTTGTCATGCATCTTCTTGCAAAACTCAAAGACATCCTCACCGCGGTACACTTGAAAGTCAGAACGCACAAGCTCCTCCAGCTTTCGGTTCAATTCTCCAATAACCTCTCTCTCGCCTGCCGCGCTTGCAATTTTCTGGAGTTTTTCCACCTCGGCATACCACGTACCGGTTTTGACCGCGCGTGCCAGGGCAATATCGGCTGGATCGGCACTTTTATCATAGACCTTCAAGAACCCCTCAACTTGATCACCCTGGTATACCTCCGATTCAATGAATTTCCGCGCACCATCTCGATTGCCTCCTTGCAAATATGCGGTAACGACCGACTCCTGAAGAGCAGCCGTCTCCCAGCGACTGTAAAATAGATTCCCGCCCTCGCAGAGCAGCGCTTCGGCTTCCTCCGGCCTCCCCTCAAGGAGCACCCAGTCAATTTTCTTCTTTAAGAGGCGCCTTTCCGCCTCCGCCCGCGCATTGCCGTATAAGCTCTCAAGAGCTTTTACGTGATACTCTTGCTTCCCCGCGCGCGCGGCATCGGGGAGCTCAATAATTTCAATCAAATCGGAAACATCGGGAGGAGCCTCAGCGCAGTCAATGGCCCCCGTAACAGCGCGAGAGAGAACCCCGTAGGGACCACCGGACCTTGCGCCGCCAGTTATGTATATACTCTCCTGTCTCTGATTCCACTCATCCATCGCGGCACGCAGTGCCTCCTTCGCCTCAGGGGTAGGATCCAACCCATATACCTCCCCCAGCAGCTCGAGGCGAAAAACCGGATGAAGCGCTCTTTCATCCGTCCCGCGAAGAAGCTGCCTCATGCCCTCAATATTCGTGCGGCTCATGCGCTCGAACGTCGCGGCCCTGCTCCGACCGAATTCCGGCGTCCATAAACGAGACTCCGTTGAAGCTTCCGCAGAAGTCTCACGAAGAGAGTCGTCAGCCTTTTGCCGCGGTACCTCCTCGAATTTTTGCATGTCAGTGACACTTAAGAGCTCCACCGAGCTCATCTATAAGTATATTAAAAGCAATTATAGAATATTAGAGAGAAAACCACGAGTCGTCCGCGTCGCGGTCCCGAAAAGGAACCGCGACGCTACGAGGCGGGCTTCGGCGGTTCGTTGCCTTCGCGCCGTCTGACAAACCGCAGTACCCACTTGCCGACTGGCCAAGCAACAAATGCCATACCGAGAACCCCCGCGACGGCGATTACCTCTGCAGCTCTGACACTCCTCGCCTTAACAACGGGTCGGTTCCGCTCCCGATCGAACCCGCTCTCTGCGAGCTCAATCGGCATCACACGGTACTCATCGAGGAGCGGAAGCAGATCGCCGAGTTTCCCCCATGGCGTCATCTTCTCGCGCCAGTCGGTCACCTCGGGATGTTCAGCGCAATCCATCACTGCCATGCTTTGATGCTTCATGCAGACAAGCCAGCCCTCGACAGTCTTTCGCTGACGCGAGGGATTTCCGCGCACGCGATCCAGTTCACCGCTTCTCTGCCACTCCTTGAGCAACGCGCGAAGTTCATCTGCCGCCACCTGCCTCACCTCCTCCCAAAGAACATCTAGACCATTTGATTATCTAT
>CAZOFN010000038.1:0-7833 GCA_964579195.1 uncultured Candidatus Saccharibacteria bacterium
GCGCGCGGGAAAGTATCATGCACGGGAGCGGGAGCTTTTACTCGGCACGGATATTTCCGGCAAAGTGTTGGGAATTCTCGGACTTGGCAGAATTGGCTCAAAGGTGGCACATCATGGGGTAAAGGGGTTTGGCATGAAGGCGTTTTACTATGACGTGCGTCGCAACGAGAACTTTGAGAAAGAAGTAGGTGCCGAGTTCCGAGAAACACCGGAGGAGATTTTTAAGGAAGCTGACTTTATTTCAGTGCATGTGCCGCTTATGGATTCCACACGTCACTTAGTAAACGCTGAACGGCTTGGCATGATGAAACCGACAGCCTATCTCATCAATACGTCACGCGGCCCCGTGGTTGATGAACATGCGCTCGCTGAAGCCCTACGAAAAAACGTTATCAAGGGTGCTGCCATAGACGTGTTTGAAAACGAACCGACGATGGAGCCGCTACTGAGGGATCTTGATAACGTAATTGTCACTCCTCATATCGCATCAGCCACCGAGGAGGCACGCCAAAAGATGGGGGAAGTGGCTGCAGGAAACATCCTTGCAGTGCTTGCGGGGAAAGGCTCAACTACTCCGGTGTCAATTCAGTCTTGACCAGTTGATTCTAAATAATTATAATAGCGTGGCGTCAAATTTGCGACAGGGGGGTCCCATGCCTGATGTTGTGGCGTTCGATGATGAGTTTGAGATACTCGAAGCACTCCGTGACTTTCTCGGAGGGACTGGAGTGTCCCTGCAAATGGAACTCGTGGAGGGTAGCCTCTCTCGGGAGAGATCCCTGGCGACCCTTCAAGCGGCTCAGCCGAAGGTCGTGGTGACTGACTGGGTGGGCATTGGCGAGGCCGTTCTCGAGGCTGTCGAGCTGCTCGACACGCGCCCGAAGGTGATGGTGTTCTCCTCCCGCCTTGATCTGGCAAGGGAATCGCCGCGGGCGGGGTTTGTCGTCGCCTTTGTCGAGAAGCCGCCCGAGAATTGGGGTAGCTTCGCCCAGCAGGTCGTTAGCCTCGCCACCGCTCCAGAGGGCTCACCTTGAGCCCTCTGGAGCTACCTATAATTCTGTGGTAGCATCTCTACGGCTTTATGATTACCCTTGCGGCAGAAAAGCGGACAGTAACGGGAAAACAAGTTTCGGTGCTTCGGAAGAAGGGCTTTTTGCCCGCAGTGGTGTATGGTAAGAAAACAAAGCCACAGTCAATCTCCATTTCCATGCAGGCTTTCAATAAAGTGCTGAAAGAAGCCGGAGAATCGACGCTTGTCACTCTCTCGGTAGATAGTATACCGTATAATGTTTTGATACATGATGTTTTTCTCGACCCCCTGACGGAAGTTCCTTTGCACGCTGACTTTCTTACGGTACAGATGGACGAGGAACTTCGCACGAAAGTCCCGTTGGATTTTGTTGGTGAGTCTCCTGCAGTAAAGGGCGAGGGAGGAATTCTCGTCAAAATTATGCATGAAGTTGAGATTTTGGCACTGCCAAAAGACCTGCCCCACGTAATCGAAGTTGATATTTCAGCATTGGATACGCTTGAGAGCCGCATTGTCCTCGCAGATCTTGTAGCGCCCCAGGGTGTTAAGATTATCCGTGACTCTGATGAGGTAGTTGCCTTGATAGAGCCCCCGCGCTCAGAGGAAGAACTGAAAGCGCTTGAGACGGAAACAACCCCGGTAGCTGAGGTGGTCACTGAGCGGGAGGAAAAAGAGGCCAAAAAGACTGCTGAGGAAGTGGTTACTGAACCAACTGAGTAGCCGTGTTATACTAGAGCCGTATACGACAATGATGAGTCCGCTTTATAAAAAGCCGAGGTTCCTTATGTTTGTCTTTTTTGCCCTGGCGTTGCTTTTGGTGCGGGGGAATGGGGCAATGGGGCAAATTCAGGCAGTTCCCAATACCAATCTTTCTCCCGAGGAGCGAAGTTCGCTTGAGCAGCAGTTGGAGGCGCTTGAACGGGAGGCGATGAGCCTCGATAAGAATATACAGCAAGTGCAGTCAGAAGCGCGGACACTCAAAAATGAGATACAGCTGTTAAACGACCAGATCAAGAGGAGGGAGCTTGAAATCAAGCGGCTCGATTTGGTGATCCGGCAGACAGAGACGGATATCCGACGGAAGGTGGCGAGCATCACGAAAACTGAGAAGGAAATCGGGGTATCACAAGTTGAGCTTGCCGCGTCAGTCAGGGAATTCGCCCGGGCAGATAGTGACACCCTGCTTGAGGTCATGTTGAAAAATGGGAACCTTTCAGATTTTTTTCTGGCACTGAATAACCTTGAGAATATGCAGAAGAGCATTCAGGGAACACTGGGCGGCCTCCGCGACTACAAAGTCGCCCTCGAGGAGCAAAAAACTGAACTTGAAGAGTTCCGGGAGGGTCAATCGTCCGCGAAGGCCATTCAGGAAGTTGACAGGAGAGCGCTCGCACAAAAAAAAGCCGAGCGCGACAATTTATTGAAAGTTACCCAGGGCAAGGAGTCGGCCTTCCAGGCACTCTTGAAGGAAAAAAAGAACGTCATTGCGGAACTCAAGGGCAAGCTTTTTTATCTTGAGCGAACAGGCATCTCCCCCGAGGAGGCTTTGCGGTATGCAAAGCTGGCAGCTGAACGTACTGGCATTCGCACAGCGTTTCTTTTGGCGCTTCTCGAGGTGGAAACCGGCAGGCAGTTTGAGAACGGACAGTTGACTGTGGGGTCGAACGTAGGGACGGGGAATTGGCGGAGGGATATGTATGATTGTTACATCAGGCTGGGGAAGCCGCGGACAGCAGAAGCACAGAAAAAAGCCTTCTTCCAAATAGCTTCAGCACTTGGCGCTGATCCAGACACACTTCCGGTATCACGAATGCCAAACTATGGCTGCGGGGGCGCCATGGGGCCGGCGCAGTTCATTCCCACGACGTGGCTCACTTTTGACGAGAAAGTAGTTCGTGCCACGGGAAAGAGTTTGGCCAACCCCTGGAATGTGGAGGATGCTTTTACCGCCTCTGCCCTCTTCCTTTCCGAGGCAGGCGGGCGTTCAAAAACAAAAAGTGGTGAAATTGCAGCCGCGCGCACCTATATTTCCGGGCGGCCGAACTGTCCCACCGCCGGCAGCGCTCGCATAGCCTGTATTTCATATGCAAATCGTGTCTACTCGCTTTCGCAGGAAATTGAGCGGGCGCTCTAAACGGTCGGAATGATGAACCCCTCAATCTATTCAGGGCAAGTGGATCTGAAAGATCGGTAATTCTCTGTATTAGCGCGTATAGGTCACACTCATGGTGAGTTTGTCGAATCATGAACCATGAATAAAGAATTAAGAATTAAGGAGCTGGAAATCAGGTGGCTCGTTGGCGAAAAGTATAAAGGTGTACGGACAACTAGCGCAGAACGCGATATCAAGCGACTTGCCGCTGGGGAACATATCGCATACGTCATTGGATACGTTGAGTTTCTTGGAGTTCATATTGACTTATCTTTCCGTCCGCTTATTCCTCGCCCTGAGACCGAATATTGGGCAGGAAGAGTTATTGAGGAACTTTCCCAGAAAGGAAAACTTCGCTGCCTCGACGTCTTTGCGGGCTCTGGGTGCATCGGCGTTTCTCTCTTGAAGCATCTCACGGATGTTTCAGTCGATTTTGCCGACATTGAGTCGAAATGTGTGTCGCAGATTAAAAGAAATCTTACACTGAACGAAATCCAAGAAGGAAGAGGAAGGGTAATCCAATCTGATATGTTGATGGCAGTATCCGGAACCTATGACTGTATTGTTGCAAACCCTCCGTACTGCGTAAGAGAGAGAATCAAGCCGGAGGTACTGTCTCAGGAGCCGCGCGTTGCGTTGCTCGGCGGAGGTGACGGGATGAAGTATATCCGCAGGCTGATCCGCGATGCTCCGCGCTATTTGAATCCTGGGGGCATGCTGTACTTAGAGTTTGATTCAAATCAAAAAAATAGCATTGAGGACTTTGTGAAAATAAGTCAATTTGTCTCCAAAGAATTTTTCCGAGACCAGTACGGCCGATGGCGCTGGGCACGGCTTGTAACTTCAAGTTAGCAATTAGTACTTGGTTGAATAGCTCTGAAGTGCTTCCACAACTTGGCTGATGTCTCCCTCCATTATCTTCTCGATATTGTGAAAACTTTGGTTGATTCGGTGGTCTGTTACTCGATCCTGCGGAAAGTTGTACGTTCTGATTTTCTCTGATCGGTCGGCTGTTCCGATTTGTTGCTTCCGTTCCGCGGCCACTTTTGCCTCTTCAGCAGAGCGTCTGGCCTCGTAGAGGCGAGAACGAAGTAGCCGCATCGCGCGCTCTCGATTTTTTTGTTGCGACCTGCCCTCTTGTGAGGCTACCACCACGCCGGTGGGGATGTGGATGATGCGGACTGCGGTCTCGACCTTGTTTACATTTTGGCCGCCGGCGCCGGATGAACGCGAGAACTCCAGCTTGATATCTTGCGGCTTTATTTCCACTTTCTCTTCCTCCACTTTTGGTAGTACCGCGACAGTGGCAGTCGAGGTATGGATACGGCCTTGTTTTTCCGTCTCTGGAATTCGTTGAACACGGTGAACCCCTGATTCCTGCTTTAGTTTTTTGTAAGCCCCCCCTCCATTTATCTCAAAAACAATTTCCTTAAACCCACCGAGTTCTGATGGGGAGGTTGATAAAAGCTCGGTATCCCATTCTTGGGTAGTTGCATATTTTCGATACATTTCGTAAAGACTACCCGCGAACAAGGCTGCTTCTTCGCCACCAGTTCCTGCCCGAATTTCCATAATGAGATCGTCAGGGACCGAGGCCTTTGGCTCCTTTTCGAGTGTTTCCAGTTCTTCCTCGATTTCACGTTCTTCTTTTACGAGTTTTTCAATGTCTTCTTTCGCGAGCTCGGCTAAAGAGGCATCGTCTGAGGTATCTATCCAGCACGCTTCGCCTCCTGGGCGCTCGAAAGAAACTCAGGATTACTGAGTTTTGAGGTAAGGTCTTCGATTTCCTTCTCTAAGGCTTCGCGATCCATTTAACTAATAATAGGCCCAGGGGGCCTATTATCAAGCGTTCTTGTCCGCCTCTTGGTTTTACTTGGCTTTCTTCTTAAGCCGTTCTTTGTAGCGCTCAACGCGTCCCGCAGTATCAATTACTTTTGCCGTTCCGGTATAGAATGGATGGCACTTTGAGCAGATTTCAACCTCCAGTTTCTCTTTGGTAGAGCCGGTTTTCATCACGTTGCCGCAGGCGCAAACAATCTTTGCCTCTGGGAAATATGTCGGATGGATTCCTTTTTTCATGCTCGTCTACAGTAGCGTAAAATGTTCATACTGTAAAGAATGCGGGTGGCCAGTGGCCGCCCGGTCGGCAAGCTAAACCTCTCAGCTCTCCCGCTGCCTGAATGGCGGGCTAGGGCTCGTATGGGTTGCGATGCCGGCAAAGTTCAGGCCCCACTGCCCCTCCAATATGTGAAACAGCGGTCAGCTTATTACTGTCATGACTATTGTGTGGTTCTTTGCATGCTTATGAGGCCCTTGCTTTAGAGTTATTTTTGAGCTACTGTATGGAAGTGCCTTTCGGGCATATTTTTTAAGCTAGATTGATGAAATGCCGGAAATTGAGGAGCAACTAAAGTTGGACACAAGAGGAGACGAGGAGCTGCAGACCCTTATGAAGGCGGGTATTCATATTGGCCATGTGAAGGCGAAAACGCATCCCGCTATGCGGCCGTTTATCTTTGCAACTCGAAATAACATACAAATTATTGATGTTACAAAAACCAGGCAATATTTGGCGAGGGCGGAGGCATTCCTGAAGGACGTGGCAACGCGAGGCGGCATGATTCTCTGGGTAGGCACCAAACCTTCTGCGCGTCTTGCTGTCGAAGAGGCGGCGGAGAAGACCGGCATGCCACATACTGCGTCCCGATGGATAGGGGGTCTTCTTACGAACTTTAAAGTCATTTCAAAACGTATCGCCGCCCTTGAGGATATCGAACGGCGCATGCGTGCCGGCGATCTTGAGAAATATACAAAGCAGGAACGTGCCAGGATTGGTGAAGAGTACCAGCGGCTTCTGCGTTCTTACAACGGCGCTCGGACATTGAAGCGTCTGCCGGATGCTCTGGTCGTTGTTGATATACTGCATGACAGCCTCGCGTTGGAAGAAGCACATCGTCTGAAAATTCCCGTGGTGGGGCTTGCAGATACAAATTCAAACCCAAATGCACTGGAATTCCCCATTCCCTCGAATGATGATGCTCGTCTTGCTATCCAATACATGATGAGCCGATTTGCGGGAGCGGTGTTGCAGGGCATCGAAGAAGTAAAGCGTGCAGAAGCAGCGGATGCGGAGAAGAAGGCCGACGAGGTGCTAAAGACTAAAGACTAACGCGTATGAGTTCGGATGCAATTAAGGAACTCCGCGACAAGACCGGTGTTTCGGTCATGGAGTGCAAGAAAGCGCTTGATGAAGCGGGAGGCGACATAGATAAAGCCCGGCGGCTTCTTCAAAAGCGATTCGGCGATATAGCCTCTCAAAAAGCAGAACGTGCGACTGGTCAGGGGATTGTGGATGCGTACGTTCACTCCAATGCCCGCGTAGGCGTGTTAGTTGAGCTTTTATGTGAGACCGATTTTGTCGCTAGAAATCCTGCGTTTCGCGGACTTGCTCATGATATTGCCATGCATATCGCAGCTATGAATCCGGATGAGGGGGACTTGCTCGATCAGGAATTCATCAAGGACCCGTCAAGGAAAATCTCTGGCATCATCGAGGAAGCTATTGGGAAGTTCGGAGAAAATGTTAAGGTGGGAAGATTTACCCGTTATTCGATTTAGTCATGATCCCGTTAGAGACCCACTCGAGGATACTGTGATACAACAAAGAAGCCGAAGCACTATGAAGCAATCAATGATTACTCAAAATAACTTCCGAAAATGCGCTCTGCGCATTTCCTGTCTCTAACGGGATGATTTGGTTTTTCGGATCCTTATTCATTGCTGGAGCCGTTGGCTCTGCGGTTGTGATTACACGAAAGATTCCATTGGTCTTGGCAACACCGCGTCAGGTGGTTGATGATTACTTTCAACAAGAGACTACACGGGTTCACATTCGAGTTTTGCGAATTAAGGCCTGGTTTCAGAAAGGGGAGTACTGGGATCCAATTTTGTTTTTGACATTGAGATTTTTGAGAAATTTCAGAATTCTTCTCCTGAGGCTGGAGCGGCTGTCATTCGAGTGGATTCAGTATGTAAATGAGCGATACGAGGCCAGCAAGGCAAAAAATGGGAATGGCGAAAAGGAGGCTGACGCGGAAACTCCCGGCGGCAATGCGCCTCGCTTCTGGAACGAGTTGAAGGGACGCACCAAAGACGAACCTCAATAAGGGTAATGGGAGAAGCTGGAGGAATGACTATTTAAGAAAGAGACGCACATTGCAATTCGGCTCCTAAGTCAGTATTCTTCTCGCGACGGCCGGGTATTGCCGGAGTAGCTCAACGGCAGAGCAGCACTTTTGTAAAGTGAAGGTTGGGGGTTCAACTCCTCTCTCCGGCTCTTAGCGAAAGCAGATAATTAAAATCATGGACAGGTGGGGCGGGAAGTGAGCGAGCGGAGCTTTCCGCCGATAACAAACGTTATCGGGACTACCGTCTGCACAGTTTTTTGTTCGAGGCTTTGCCGAGTATATTTAAAATTACGGGCAGGTGGTAGAGCGGCCAATTACACCACGCTGTAAACGTGGCGCCCTAGCGGCTACGCAGGTTCGAATCCTGCCCTGCCCACCAGAATTTGACTTTCTGCAACAAGACCAATTTTTTCCGTGGCTGCGCTCCGCGCGGAAAGATATGGACACACAGGCTCGCCGCGCCC
>CAZOFN010000039.1:0-7643 GCA_964579195.1 uncultured Candidatus Saccharibacteria bacterium
CGTCGCTAACATGATGCTAATTTACAAATCTTATGCGAATCTACAAATTGCGAATGATGCAAATACGTTTTACGGTATTCGCATAATTAGCATATTCGCTGATTAGCATTGAATTCGCATTATTGGCATCGCATTAAGCACCGAACAAAGTGAGGTGCGTATTGTTTTCTGTTCCTCCGCTTACTGAGATGTTTCACTTCAGCGGGTGCACTCTTATCGGTTTTTGCACCGACAGTTCCCCCTCCTTGCTGATAAGAAAAGACACCAAAGCTATTCGATTCATTTTGAAATCAAATAAACTCTAGAGTAATTCCGATCACCAAGGAGGGGGAGGGTTTCCCCATTCGGAAATCGCCGGATCAAAGGTTGCTTGTCGCCTCCCCGACGCTTATCGCAGACACGCTACGTCCTTCATCGCTGTTTGAAGCCAAGGCATCCACCATGCGCTCTTAATAACCGCTTCTTATTCTCTTGCGATACGTTTTCTCTGTGTACCTGAATTGTGGAGAGGAGATGATACCGCTGTCGGCAACATCTCCCCTTGATTCCTAAAACTTCCTCAGCGCGTGCTCTCCACTCTCGACCCCAGCGAGGAACTCACGGAACCCGTGAAGAGCAACCTCCGCTGCTAGTTCGATCTGAACATCGAGATATCCCGTATCGCCCGGCACCATGCGGAAACCGTAGCTTCGGCAACGACGCGCAAACACTTTCCGCTGCGCGGCGGAGAGCTCTTCGACCAGGGATTCATGGCCGCGGCGTACCCTCACCGAGCGAGAGAGCTGCCGAATCCTTGCCATTGACCTTCTGACCTTGTCCATGAGAACCTCTAACTAGACTATATTTGACTCCACAATTCAGGTACACAAATACTTGTATCGCGAGTGAGTGTTCGGTTGTTAGACCGAACAAGCAACAAGCTCGAATAATAGAGCCTGCTGCCATACAATTTGTTACCCTGTTGCAATTATTAGCTTTGTCAAAAATCTTGCCCCCAACTCTCCTCAAAAGGCAGAACGAATCTTTTCCGTTGAAGAGCCATTGAATGTCAGAGACACCGGTGAGTTCTCGAATCATGAATCAAGAATCATGAATCAAGCACACGCCGCTATCCCTAGTCCCAGCGAAGCAAAATCCCTGATTCGTGATTCCTGCTTCCTGATTCTAAATAACAATGCCGCCCTTCGGCGGCCCTTCTCGCAAAACGCTGCAGGCACTGTCAATCCTGCCTTTCCCTTGAGGCCGCAATCGTATTCAGATGGTAGTTAATCTGCATTGTTTAGTTTGCGGCTTTTTAGTCCAGGCTAATCCCTGGCCAACCAGCCTTACCACTATAAGGGGACGACAGTTGCTCCGTCAAGTGGCAAAGAGGCGAAGCTAGTCGGACGGGGCTGGCTAGCGCCACCAAAGCATAAAGCCCGCCGAGGCGGGCTTTATGCTTTGGGCAGGGACTAGCCTCGATTCGAGATCTCACGGCGGACCTTGGCAAGAATATCTCCTGCCATGTCCTTTCCGCCAAGCCCGAACGCAAGACCACCCGCAAGCGCGATCATGGCGATTACGCCCGTAACCAGCGTCTGAATGAGTTGTACTGCGATGCCAAGCTGCAAAAGAGCAGCTATAATCGCGAAGACCCAAATAGACCAGCGTGCAACGGCGCCCACGAGCCCTCCTTTCATGCCGGCAGATTCAACTGTGGCTCGGACGGTCCGTTCCACTGTCTCCGCGACGAGTGCTGCAATAATCAGAATGAGCGCAGCAACGACAACACGCGGCAGGTAGAGCAGTACGTCACGAAGGAAGTTCGAGACGTCTCCCAGGCCGAGGATGTTGAGTGATGCAAGGAGGAAGACAACGATAAGGAACCATTTTACCAGGCCTCCCAGGAAGGCGCCTGTATTGAGACGCATCCCACCCCGTTCCAAGGCTTGATGCACTTCGAGACGCTCCAAGAGCGAGTCAACTCGAAGCGAGCGGACGATTTGCTCGACCAGTTTGCCGAGCGCCATTGCGACAACCCAGCCGATGATGAAGACAATAACCGCCCCGATCAGCCTTGGGAGAAATACCGCAACCGTTGCCCAAACTTGCTGGAGTGAAACTAGAATTACATCACCCCACGTTTGAAGTATCATGTGTATTTAATTGATAGTTATGTTCAATAATTGGAAATAGTGCAATGCTCTTGTGACTCAGATCTACAGCCACAAGATGAACATCAGCCACTTCCAAGGTTCGGCCATCAAGCCAGCGACAGAGATCGACCGTTGATATCCTCCGACCACCAGCAAGAAAACCTTTTTGCCTTACTATCAATTGTATGGTAAAGCTCATCCTTGACGAGCCCGCTTATCCACACAGCGCCTATGGGCGCAGAATCATGAAGCAGGGATCATGGATCATGCAGCGATACGCTTTCTGCGCCTTTCCTTGATTCATGATTCTTGATTCTTGATTCAAAATGCCACATAGTTTCTTCGGCTAGCTAGATACATCTATGTTATCAATGAATGACCTAAAGCGAGGCACTCTTATTATTTTAGACGGGGCGCCATTTGAGGTGCTTGAAATTTCACACTCGCATATCGGGCGGGGCGGCTCCAATACCACCGCGCGCATACGAAACTGCGTAAATGGACAGGTACTTACCAAAACCTTCAAGCAGGCTGATGTTTTTACAGAGGCAGATATTGAAAAAAGGCCGATACTCTTTCTCTATCACCACCGGGGTGAGTATGTTTTTTGCGATACCAAAGACCGCACAAAGCGCTTTTCCATACCTGCCGAGGCTATCGGCGAGAAGGCCCAATGGTTAAAACCCAACACCGAGGTTACTACCGTAGAACTCAAAGAAAAACCCATCTCAATCGTGTTGCCAATCAAAATGGACTTTAGGGTCACCGGGTCCCCTCCGGGAATCCGCGGCGACACCGCACAGGGTGGCACGAAGCAAGTTACTCTCGAGACGGGCGCAAAGGTCTCCGCTCCCTTCTTTGTAAACCAGGATGATGTCATTCGCGTAAATACCGAACGCGGCGAATACGTCGAGCGCGTAACAAAGGCATAACTCCTGTGACCATTAAAAGAGAAAGCGACACGGGTCGTTTCTTAGAGAAACGACCCGCTACTCCTCGCCGCACTGTCCGGCGTGTTCTTCGTCGCGGCACTCTGCACACGTATAGCAGAAGCAGCGCGGGCAGAGCGCAAGTTCCGCAACCGGCTTACTTCGCCAGCAGGAGCAGAATCGGACCTCCGATCCGAAAGGAGTAAGCGGCATGGCATTCCCCTTTCTGCCGATACTGCATTGATGTATCTACTCGTACCACATAGAAGACTCCCCAATCAAAGCTTCCAACATTGCTGCTAGGAGTTTTGATTGATCACGACGCCCGCCCCTGGCGGGCGTCGTGTGCTGCCGCCCTTGCTATCGGCGGCGACCGGACCTTCCTTCCCCACGCACCTTTTTCGCGGGTGGCGGAGCCGGCGGGGACGGAGCGCGAGCGAGAGCGATCACGCCCTCAGTCAGCGCCGGCCACTCTGCCCCGCAGAGGGGACAGGTGGACACTGCTGCCGCCTCGTGTTCCCCACGAACGTGAGCAGCCGCGGTACGAAGCGCCCCCGTGAGATCGCTCGGGATGATCCTCGAGTTTCCAAACTTGACCTGCTCTGTCGGCTTCAGCCGACGGAGCGCCTGGTGGTACTCCTCCGGCACCGGATAGGGAAGGCAGGCACCGCCCGGCAGGACGATCGTGACCAGTTCCTCCATGAAGCCCCCCAGAAAAGCGAGGAGGAAAATTCACGCGTTCGCAAAAGGTCCCGCTGACCATGAGCGAAGCGTTGAAGCTATTACAACGTAATTAGTACTCACTCGTCTTTCAGCAATCTTCATAAGCGTAATAATCCAATTCTCAATTTACTGAACGCTTAGATTGTCTGATGTAATGGCCTCAACGCTTCGCTCGGTGTTGCAACAGTACCCTCGTACGTTGCTCTCAGATACCAAATGCAAATGAGCTCAATGACCCATAGACAAAACCTACTCACAACAATCATCACACTCCAGGCTTCGCTGGATGTACCAAGAACGAGCTCTGGTAAGGCTCGGCACATAAGCCTTACCAGAAACCGTTTTAGGTAGGAACGATATGGTAAGAAAGTTTTTATGATGTCTCGGACGCTGCAGGGGCACGCCCCTGCAGCGTCCGGCGGCGGCTCGCTTGAGCCTCAGCCGCGCGTATTCCGCGCGCTCGCGAGGAGGTCACGCGGATCGGTAGCTGGCAGGGTCAACTCCTGTGCCCGGTGTGCAGGGATAAGCGGCTGTCCCTGTTCACGCCTCCCCTGGCAGCTGCAGCACACGGTGGCCGCCGGCTGAGCCGCAAGGCGCTTCGGAGGAATGAGCTCGCCGCAATCCTCGCACCTGCGGGGACTCGACCCGGCAGTCTGGCGAACATCCCAGATCTGAACGGGGGTGAGACTGAATGTCCCAGCCGTCTCGAGGCCATGCCCTGTCGGGCGCAGAACGGGGAACTCCAACCCCAGCCGGACGAGCAGCGCGCAGTTCCTCTCACGCGCGGCAGCAGAGACCTCCGGACTGCAGGAGACCGCGATTTGTTCGCCTCCCGGCAAGTGGAAGACCAACTTCATCGGGCCGTCGTCAGGTCGAACGACACGAACGTTCATACGTCTCCCCAAAAAGATATGCAGCACGTTGGACACAAGGTGCGGTTTTCGCTTATGAGATCAAGTTTAGACACAAAAACAATTTTCGTCAAGATTTACCTCACCTGAATTCACTACCTTGCTGAAATCCTATCCTTAAATTCTGAATTTCTGATTCTGATAATGAATTCGGGTGAAGTATATAGAGAGCCCCCGACACTGAAAAATCACTACTTTCATAGTATATAACAATATATAGATTAAGTCAACAGTAGTCAACTTTACCTACTCGAAGCGGATAGACTGGCCGGGTTGAACGACACCGCCGTTCTCATTGCGGCGCGGTGCCTCGGCCTTTTCCGGCCCCGGTGGGACAGGTTTTTCACTCGCCGCACCTTGGCTTTCCACCGTTTCTTTTAGAATCTTTCGCAACTCATCAAGTGCCGCCGGACTCTTTTCTTTCCGTTCTGGGTGAGGCCTTGAGGACTGAGGGGGGCTCCTCGTCTCCTGTTTGGTTACATCTCTTACGGCATCATCCTTGGGCACCAAGTCAGCCAGTGAGAGCGGCTTGCTCTCGGAATTTACATGAACAACGGGTTGTGAGGCGGATGGATTTGCCGCGGGAATTGATAGCGGTGTCATGATGCGGTCACCCTCAGGACTTCGCTGGATCTGCGAAAGGTGCTCGGAGCAATACACCGGCCGCCTTCCATCGGGCTGGAACGGCACCATGGTCGGCTGGCCGTCCACCGCACAAATCGCCGGATACATCTTCTTTTCTCCATCTTTCGCAGATTTTTTGACAGACCGTTCCCCGCCGTCTCTTTTTGCCGGTTCCGATGGACGTGAAGATTCTCCTTCCCCAACCGTGATGCCGGGAGCACTCACATGCACCTCACGAGGAGCCACAGAGATGCCGAGCGGTACCCGCCCGCTCCACTCACTTATCATCTGCTCAATCTCGTCCGCGCTGCGGCCGTAGCGTTCACGCGAGCGTTGAATAATCTCTCGGCTATTGTTTACGGGCGGCTGCGCAATCGGCGGCAGGGTTCTGGCGGAGAAAGGATGAGAGGCAACGCCGTCAATCATGAGCTTCAAGTAAATCTCTGCAAATCCAAGACTGACAAAATCCTGTATTACAAATGAAGGAGCGAACTCTTTTTCCAGCAACTCTGCGTCCTCAGCACCGATCCGGAAGGAAACCATGGTGCCCACGTTCCCGATTACCGCATCGCGAAGAACCGCAGACTTGGTTTTGTCGTCCACCAGTTGCGCCATGTACTGGTGCGCCATAATTAAATTCAAGTGATATTTTCGGGCCTCGGAGAGAATGGAGGCAAATGACTCCGTCGCGAAGTTCTGGAACTCATCAACGTATACATAGAAGTCTTCCCGCGCATCCTCCGGCATATCCACGCGGGACATGGCAGAAAGGTAAATCCGTGTTACGAGCATTGCCCCCAGAAGCTTCGAGTTCTCCTCGCCGATGCGGCCTTTCGCGAGATTTGCAATCAGGATTTTTTTGTTGTCCATGATGTCGCGCAAGTTGAAGGAGGAGCCGGGCTGCCCAATGATGTTCCGGATGAGGGGGTTTGAGATGAACTGGCCGACCTTGTTCTGGATGGCCGCCACCGCCTCCCGCATGAACTGCTCAGGAAGCTTCGCAAACTCATTCTCCCAAAAGCCCCTCACGATCGGGTCCCGGATGCGGGCAACGATGGACTTCCGGTACGCCTTGTCTCCGAAGATGCGGTTGACGCCAATCAGTGTTGAGTCAGGCATCTCAAGGTGCGCCAAGATGGAATTGGAAAGGAAGTACTCCATGCGTGCCGACCAGACATCCGGCCACAGCTTTTTGAAAACCCCCATGAGTCCCGAGGCCACGAAATGGCGCATCTGGTCCTCTGGCTTTTCGAGCATGTTAAAGCCCAAGGGATACTCGAGGTCGTTGGGATTGAAGTAAACCACATCGTCAATGCGCTCCTTGGGAACAAAGGAGAGCATCCGTTCAGCGTACTCGCCGTGCGGGTCAATCACCGCGACCCCGTTCCCCCGCTGGATATCCTGCACCGTCATGTTGTCGAGAGCGGTGGTTTTCCCGGTACCGGTCTTTCCAATGACGTACATGTGGCGGCGCCGGTCGGCGCGCTTGATGCCGAAGCGTCTCCGCTCGTTCCGAAAGTTCGTCTCCGCAAAATACGTAATGTCGTCCATACGCTGGAATCAGGAATTAGGAATCATGAATCATGAGTCAATCGCGATTTTTTAATCAAGCCATTAACAATCTTGCTAACTTTAACAGATTGCTCTGCAATCCCTTGAAACATACTAACCGGGAGATATTTTACGTCCCGAGCTATAAGAAGCTGGTTTTGAGTTTCAGTTACAGAGCCGAGCGCTATCGAATAAAACTGGGACTTCTCTTTGTAAGAGTACCTACTAAACCCTTCTGCTACATTCGACGTGATCGAAATCACCGCCCTTCTAATTTGGGATGTAAGCCCAAACTGCTCTCCTAAAGGAAAATTCTTTGTCGCTTCATACACCATAAGGACAAGTTTGTGCCCTTCTTGCCAAGCATCCAAGTCAGTAAACGACTTTATCCTTTTTGCTTCACCTTTCATGATTCCTAATTCCTGATTCATGATTCTAATTAGCCCATCGGCAAATTGACGGGCGGGCCGCCGGCTTTTGCCTCTTGGCGCGACATGGTAGGCGAAGAAACCGTTCGACCCGGGAAGTGAAAGAGTGTCGCCAGTTCTTCAATATTCAAGATGATTGACTTCGAGCGTGTCTTGTCCGCAAAACTGGGAAGGAGCATCACGACAAATGAAGGAAGTACCTTGAAAATTGTTTTTATGTCCCAGAAGAGTGTTCTTTTTTTATAGGATTGAAAGAGGCCGATTTTTGTTTTTGTGGTATAGGTCTTCGATACAATGAACCCCCAAAAGTAATACTTTTTCCGCGTTAACGTATCGCCTACC